>NZ_AP017312.1:470000-732500 GCF_002355375.1 Aneurinibacillus soli
AGGTTGGGAGTTCGAGTCTCTCCGGGCACGCCATATTTATATCGGGAAGTAGCTCAGCTTGGTAGAGTACCTGGTTTGGGACCAGGGTGTCGCAGGTTCGAATCCTGTCTTCCCGACCATTTTTATATCTGAATATGGCGGTGTAGCTCAGCTGGCTAGAGCGTACGGTTCATACCCGTAAGGTCGGGGGTTCGATCCCCTTCGCCGCTACCATATTTCTTTCATATTGCGGAGGGATACCGAAGTGGTCATAACGGGGCGGTCTTGAAAACCGTTAGGGTGCAAGCCCACGCGGGTTCGAATCCTGCTCCCTCCGCCATTATCTTTGTTCTGTGGCGGCCGTGGCGAAGTGGTGAACGCATCGGATTGTGGCTCCGACACTCGTGGGTTCGATTCCCATCGGTCGCCCCATTTATTTATATTGGAGAAGTACCCAAGTGGCTATAAGGGGCTCCCCTGCTAAGGGAGTAGACGGGTTAAACCGTGCGAGGGTTCGAATCCCTCCTTCTCCGCCATAAGGGCCTATAGCTCAGTTGGTTAGAGCGCACGCCTGATAAGCGTGAGGTCGGCTGTTCGAGTCAGCCTAGGCCCATAAAAAAAGCCTCCGAATTTTTTCGGAGGCTTTTTTCGTTCAGTAAGAATATAAAAAATAAAACTCGCAGAAGAATACGATTTCTGCGAGTTTTTTCCTAATATATAAGCTCCCGGTGTTTTTGTGTATCTTTTTTTCGTGAAATCCGTTCTGCAACCAGTGTATGCAATGACTCTTCAAGTTCTTCCCAGCTCCAGCCAACAGCTTCCGCCAACATTTCTAGTTTTTGTTTTTCCTTACTGTTCATTGTAATTGTAATCTTTTTTTTATCTCTCATGTTTCGTCTCCTGTGTAAAGTAGTGCGTTTCTTACTTTACACAATCAGTAGATAAAAGTAAATCCTCTTTTCACAGGGACAGGAGGAGAGAAGCGGCAAATGGGACCGTGAAAAGTGTGAGTAAAGCCGCAAGAATCATCGTAACACTGGCGATTGTACTCGCAATCGAACCATCGTAAATGCCTTTGACGCCCCAATACTTTCCACATTCCGGTATGATAACGCATACATTTGGTGTTTCCTGGTGATGAACCAGTATGCTACAATAAAAAGGATTTTTCTATTTTATCTGATAATTAAAGATGGACATATTAAAGGAGGAGACAGAATGGCCGATACAAAAACAGCCGATTACCAGCATGTTCTTTTTGAAACAGAAGGGCCGATTGCACACGTAACGATGAATCGTCCCACGAAGCGTAATGCACTCTCGCTTGAACATATGCAGGAATTGATTGGTGTGCTTGAAACCATAAGCAATAATCAAAAGATCGCTGTCGTTATTCTAAAAGGAAGTGGCCCTGCCTTCTGTGCCGGACATGATCTGAGCGAGATGCCAAATCAAAGTCCAGTGTTTTACCGTCATCTGTTTGACGTGTGTACAAAGCTGATGGAAACCATCCAATCCATTCCGCAGCCTGTTATCGCTCAAGTGCATGGCATTGCCACAGCTGCAGGATGCCAGCTTGTAGCGACGTGTGATCTTGCTGTGGCAGAAG
This sequence comes from Aneurinibacillus soli, assembly GCF_002355375.1. Classification (GTDB taxonomy): domain Bacteria; phylum Bacillota; class Bacilli; order Aneurinibacillales; family Aneurinibacillaceae; genus Aneurinibacillus; species Aneurinibacillus soli. The sequence goes on from NZ_AP017312.1 coordinate 471,589, forward strand.
AAAATGCAAAATTTGCAACGCCTGGCGTGAAGATCGGACTATTCTGTTCGACTCCAATGGTAGCACTGACAAGAGCAGTTGGGCGAAAAAAGGCAATGGAAATGCTTCTGACAGGCGAAGCTTTAGATTCAGAAGGAGCACTGCTTGCAGGGCTGATTAACCGGGCAGTCCCTGCGGAAGATCTTGAAAATGAAACAAAAGCATTGGCACAAAAAATTGCAGCGGCTAGCACTTTTACTGTAGGAATCGGTAAACAGGCGTTCTATAAACAGATTGAGATGCCTCAGCCGCTTGCGTACTCGTACGCGAAAGAAGTCATGAGTTTGAACGCGACAGCTGCTGATGCGGAAGAAGGAATTTGTGCATTTCTTGAGAAACGTCCACCGAACTGGAAAGGATGTTAATGCAGAAAGAGGAGACAGGGATGCTTTCGTTCCTGTCTCCTTTTTTGTACGAGGAGGAATGAAATGAAACGGATGCAGGGGCTCATGCGTATGGTTGAGTAAGGAAAAGTAAAGTGCTAGGATGTATCATACCGAGCTACCATATCATGGAGGGGAAAGCATGAAATCGTTACTGTCTGTTATGCGCACACTGGCAGGCCTCGTTATTGGTGGAGTTAGCCTGCTTGTGTTGCTTCTTGTCTTCCGTGTCCCTTTGTTTTTACTGATACTGTTTATGGCAGGTTCCCTTATTGTCTGGGCCGTGCTCCGCTCTGGTTCCGAGCGCGTTTCCACTCCAGATGGGGTAGAAATCAGCCGTTCCGACCGCAAGTATATCAAACAAAATCTTCGTGACGCACGCCGTAAGCTTAAGCAGATTCGCTACTTCCAGTTCCGTCTGCGTTCGTTTGTCATGTGGCAGAAAATATCGCATTTGTATAAGCTTGCTCGTCAGATTATACAGATTGTTGAACAGCAACCACACAAATTCCATCAGGCCCGCAGTTTTTTTTCAGCTTATCTGGACTCAACCCTGCATGTGCTTGATAAGTACACATTTCTGATGAGCCAGCCGATCCGTAATGCCGAGATGAAAGAGACGCTTCACAAGACCGAGCAAATGCTTGGTGATATTACAGCTGCCCTGGAACAGGAGCTAATGCAGGTGCTTTCAGACGATGTGATGAATCTCGATATTGAACTGGAGACTTTACGCAAATCGATTGGCACAGCCAGAGGAACAGAGGTGGACATGCCGTATACATCGGTATCTGGACAGGATAAGGTGTACACGCATGAGGAGTCAAAACGATGAGAGAAGAACGAGCAAGTATCCGGCCTGGAATGCTGAAGCCGGAACAGATAAGACAGGTGCAAGAGCTGGTCGCTCGCATTCGGATGGAGAATCCACAAGCGTTGCTTCAGTTCGGAGCCGGTGTACAGGGACAGCTTGCCCGCATGGCCGATCAGATGCTCGGATATGTGCGTGAGCGCAATACACCCGAACAGATTAGTGTCTTGCTGTATGACCTGGTCAGCCGCCTGGAAGAAGCAAATCCCGATGCTCTGTTGAACGGAGCGCGTGGGTTCTGGTCGCGTCTATTTGGTACTTCACCCAGTAAAGTGGTGGAGAAGAAACTGGCTCATTACCAGCGCATTGGCAGTGAAGTGGAGCAACTTGCCGATATTCTTGAACGGTTGCGCCACCAGATGCTTCGTGACCTGACAATGCTGGATATGATGTATCAAAAATACGAAGTGCAGTACAGCGAAATGGATGTATATCTGGCCGCAGTCCGGCAGAAACGAGTAGAAGTGGACAAGCAGCAGCTGCCGATGCTGGAGCGCCGCCTTGCTTCCTCAGGAGATGTCATGGACGCACAGGCAGTCACGGATGCTCAGAGTTTCTCGGATCGTCTTGCGACCAGGGAGAATGATCTTCTCGTAAGCCAGACGATTGCTTTGCAGGCGCTCCCACAGATCCGGCTCATTCAGGAAAATCACCGTATTTTGATTGATAAAATCCAGTCATCAATTTTGCTTGCGATCCCATTGTGGAAAAATCAAATGATGGCACTTCTGACCTTGTGCCGCCAGCAGACAGCGCAGGAAGCGGCAGGAGAAGCATTGCAACGGGCCGCAGACGCATGTAAGCAGACAACCGAGGGGTTAACTTCTATAATGGAGGAAGCCTTGATGCTAGAGAAAGACGGACGGGAAGCACGTATCAGAGCAGAGAAGAAACTCGCGGGAGGAGAGCCACGTTCATCATAAGGAGGTGCGTCTGTGAAGCTGGACCGTGATTTTTATAACCGTGATGCTGTAACCGTAGCCAGGGAACTGCTTGGCAAGCGGGTAGTCCATCAGGAGGATGGCATATGTAGGGCCGGTATTATTGTGGAAACCGAGGCCTATATGGGCGTGGAAGACAAAGGAGCACATTCATACGGCGGCAGGCGAACACCACGCAATGAAGTTATGTACGGGCCACCGGGGTATTCGTATGTATATATCATTTACGGGATGTATAACTGTCTGAATGCAGTCGTGAATGAAGCAGGGACACCGCAGGGCGTGCTCATTCGGGCGCTTGAGCCGACAGAAGGGATTGACGTGATGGCGGAAGCGCGGTTTGGGAAAGCGAGTCTGCTTACACCACGGGAGATGCGTAATTTAACGAATGGCCCAGGCAAGCTGTGCGGGGCACTCGGTCTGACACGGGCGCATAATGGTCTTGATTTACTCGGGGACGAACTTTTTATTACCGATCCACTCGTTCCGTTTGCGTCGTTCGAGGTGAATGCAGGACCGCGTATTAATATTGATTATGCGGAAGAAGCCGTTCATTATCCTTGGCGGTTCACGATTCAGGACAATCCGTATTTGTCACGAAAATAGATGCAGTATGGACCATTCCAGCTGGTGTGGAAGCCTTTGGGGTCACCGGGTAACAAAATAGGAAAAAATGCTGTCACCTGTGGTAAGCTAACCATACATGACAGCGTTTTTCATTTTATGAAGTTAAGGAAGTGTTTACATATGTTTGATGTAGCTTTGCTTGGATGCGGAGGTACAATGCCGCTGCCGAATCGGTGGCTGACTGCACTGCTTGCATCGTACAACGGCAAAATGGTGCTGATTGACTGTGGAGAGGGCACACAGGTAACGATGAAGATGCTCGGCTGGGGGTTTAAAACGATTGAAGCGATCTGTTTCACGCATTACCATGCGGATCATGTCGCCGGGGTTCCGGGTCTGTTGTTCGCAATTGCAAATGCGGGGCGAACCGAGCCGCTTACGCTGATTGGTCCGCCGGGTCTCGCTCCTGTCATTGCGGGTATTACGGTAATCGCGCCGCATCTTCCATACGAATTGAAGCTGGTGGAGCTTGCGGCAGAAGAAATGGAGTCGATTCATCGGATCGGGGATTTCATTGTGCGTACCGTTCCAGTGCAGCATACTGTGCCATGTGTAAGTTACAGCCTGGAAGTGGAGCGAGGGCGTAAGTTCGATGCCCGCAAAGCATCGGAACTTGATCTGCCGGTTGTCTACTGGGGCCGCCTACAGAAAGGTGAGGCTGTAACGGTTGATGGACGTACATATACGCCAGATATGGTGCTTGGATCACCACGTAAAGGATTAAAAGTATGCTATAGCACGGATACGCGCCCGGTGCCGCAGCTTGTGGAGTTTATTCGGGATGCTGATCTGTTTATCGGAGAAGGCATGTATGGAGATGACGAGAGCCTTCCGAAAGCGGAAGAGCACGGGCATATGCTGTTCTCGGAAGCCGCTACTCTTGCGCGGGATGGCGGTGTGAGAGAGCTATGGCTGACGCATTATAGCCCGTCCTTGCATAATCCTCAAGATTATCTTGATCATGCAAAAGCGACCTTTTCACATATAAAGCTTGGTTATGATCGGCTGACAACATCGCTGCGTTTTGCACCATAACTGCCGTGACGATCATCACTGAATGTTTTCCGGTCTCCGGGTATGATAAGAGCAGGAAAACAGAAGGGGGATGGCATTATGGAAGTAGTTGTACTGCAACATATGCTGGAGGACAGAAAGGTAGGCCGTGCAAAAGTGCTTGAATTTGGCGGCGGAGTGGTGATGAATCTACAGCTGAAAGCAGGAGAAAAAGTCGCCCGCCATCGTACACCAAGCGACGCCATCGTGCATGTTGTAGCGGGGCGTGTTCGATTCGGAGTGGGCGAGCAGGACGTAGAGCTTGTGCCAGGCATGCTGCTGCATATGGACCCGCAGGAAGAGCATGAGCTAGAAGCGTTGGAAGATGCGAGTATAGTCGTAATGAAAATTGGCTCAAATACAGTATGCGGCTCGTAATTGAGCCGCATTTTTTAGTGGATATGGATAATATTGAACCTGCGAAAAATACGAACACACCAGAGCTTAGGAAGAAAAACATGCATTGGTTCAACTCGGTTGCCATGCCAAGTGGAGGAGGCCGCTGTAGAATCTATTATAAAAAATTGTCCAGCTTGTAGTGGTTTCACACCTGCAAAATGAAAAACACATCAAATAAATAACATAAGAACTTAAGTGATTGAGATAAAATGGGAGATCTTCTTTTGAACAAATAGGACCGTTTTTGGTTATTCCCCGAAAGAAAAAAATGGAATCAGGCTTTTATTAGCTATATTTCGGATTTTTTGGTTTATTATAATGCAAATTATCGGGCCTTATAAAAAGTGAGTATGTGTAAATTATCTACAAAATGCTATACTTTTTTCAGGAAAATTATTCTAATAAACAGGGTGATTTTATGAAGAATTTGCCGCCTAAACGTCGTCTTTTTTCTGTGATTGCAGTAATTTTGATTATTTTAGTTTTTTATATTGGTGATTTCATAAACCACTATAAATTTAATCGTGATCTGAAATCATATGTTGCCGAGAGTGTAGCTCCTAAAATCAAAGGTGTAAAAGAATTCAGCCTGTCAGGTCCAAAATTAAAAAACTTAAATCTGACTTTTGGTGAAGACTTTGATCAACTAAGCTTAGAAGATAAATATATTTTTCTAAAGCCAATCATGAATGATTATGAGAGTAAAAGGAGCTGGCTGATTTCTAAGTATAATCTATACGGTAAAAAGACAACGATAGATGAAATCGTTTTACCTAATATCATGATTAATACAAACAAAGGTACATATGAATATGGAAGTACAAATAGCCTTACAGAACCTAATGGGGATTTACACTTAGAAAGTGAATTGGACGGAACAGATGAAAAAAATAGACAAGAACTTGAATACAAAGAAAAAAATATTGGGTCACTTCCACCTTATAATGGAATGCTAGAATCTGACATAAGCAAAAGTAGCTGGGGTTCACCTACTTCTATAGAGTATTCTAAAAATTATGACCAAATGAGACCTGATCGAAGATACAAGTGGTATAAATGGATCACTAAGGATAGTAATGGGCGAATAACTGAAATTAAATCTCTAGTGGTTGAACAAGGTAGCGTTCTTGGTGATCCAGCTATGAGTAAATACTACCAACAATAGAGAATGAAAATAAAAAATAGGGAGGGAATTCATGTCGGAAGAACAAGGTGGGAAAGTCATACATATACCAGCTGCTTTAGAAAGATGTAAAGAATTATTTTCTCTAACAGATCAATACATTGATTTCTTGTATCAAACAACACACCACTCCGGTATTCCAGAGCCTACGAACAATACCGAGCTTGTTAAGATAGCTACGTTACTAAAAATCAATGGATTAGTAGTTTTAATAAATCTTTTACTTAGACATGATCACTGGGAAGAAGCTAAGATATTGAATCGTTCACTTTTTGAATTGTTACTACACACCGAAGAGATATTTCGTGTAGAAAAAGAAATTGAGAAGAAAGTAGAGAAGTTTTTGCTATTTAATGAATTACAAGAGTATCGAAAAATAAGAGCAGAGATAGAATATGACCTAAAAACAGATAGGTTTTCAAATCCCGAAAAGGTTCAACAAGTTATCGATACTATGGACTTAATAGCAAAAAAGCAATTCAGGACATTTCTAAGAACTGATCGAAAGAAAAACCTAACATACTGGGAAAATGAAGATAAAGAAATCATGAATGAAGCTATTTTAATGCTCACCTTTGCTCAAGAAACTTTACTATTAGTTCTCGATATTTGCCCAAATTTAGATGTAGAGAGGTTCTTAAAAATTACTGCAGATATAAAAGAAATGGTACATAGAGGGTAATAAAAAGGATACATTGCCTAGAAAGAAGATTAGCTCCGTGGTATCCCTATCCCTAACAATTAAAATTAATCCTAGGCGTATTGGTAGGACGTCATATTAGTGAAAGCAACATAAACCCAGTTATCGGTGGTTCCCTGTTGGAAACGTAGCCTGTAAACTGATTTATTTGTTTCCCCTTCTTATGTAGAGAAATTCTACGAGATGGGGCTTTTTCTTTGTTCGGGATTAATGATACTTCCCGCCAGCCACACATAAAAAGCGGATTCAGCGTTACCGCGAGAACCGCAAGCTGTTTCTTGATCAACACGCGGACGGTTTCTTGAACTTACAAAACCGTTTTTCACCTATACACAGCGCGACCAATGGATTCTCAACGTGGAGACAGGCATGGGATAAGGTGTTTGAGGGTTTCCACTCAAACTGTGCTAGGAGCGGGATCGGGCGGGGCAACGGAACGCCTGTACGCGACTCCACAGCGGAAGGGGGCAGGCGAACGGGTCTTTGCCCACAAGCTTCGATGCGAATACATCGCGGGGCACCTTTTGTGGGCGAGTTCGCTTGGCACCTGGAGCGGACAGTCTATACTTCCCTGTAAGCGTACCGAAGTGACGAGGCCCCGCCCGATACCGCTTCCCCACCACACGTTGTCGATACCACAAAAAAAGCTGTCCCGTTCGCCATGTTCTGGCTCTTGGGACAGCTTCCCTCTTATTTTGCTGAGACAGTAAGCATTGCCTGCATATCTTCCTGTGCATTTGTAATCAGCTTCAGACCAAATGCCTCTTGAAGAACATTCAGTACACCTGGTGTGACGAATTCCGGCGGTTTTGGACCGATGCGGATATCCTGGATGCCAAGGCTGAACAAGCCAAGCAGGATCGCCACTGCTTTTTGTTCAAACCAGGACAGAACGATGCTAACTGGCAGTTCATTGACTGTACAGCCGAATGCATCTGCGAGTGCCAGTGCGATTTTCACTGTGGAACCGGAGTTGTTGCACTGACCAAGGTCGATATAGCGCGGAATGTTAGTGCCCGGTACTGTACCATAATCCACATCGTTGAAACGGAACTTACCACAAGATGTAGTCAGGATCACAGTGTCTTGCGGAAGCGAGGTTGCCAGCTCCCGGTAGTATTCGCCGCCTTTGCCCGGTGCATCACAGCCTGCGATGACGAAGAAGCGCTGGATTTTGCCTGCTTTTACGGCATCGATAATTTCCGGTGCAATGCCGATAACCGTCTCATGATGGAAGCCAGTTGTCAGTTTTTGCTCGGATTCGATGTTGGCTTCCGGCAGTTCAAGTGCGCGCTGGATAAGCGCGGTGAAGTCATCATTTTCTACCTTCGTTACACCTTCAAGCCCTGCGATATCGTAAGAGAAGAAACGGTCTGCGTATGTGCCTTTGATTGGCATAACACAGTTCGTTGTGGCAAGAATCGCACCTGGGAACTCTTCGAACAGGCGGCGCTGGTCAAACCATGCTTTTCCGATGTTGCCTTTCAGGTGCGGGTATTTCTTAAGCTCTGGATAGCCGTGTGCTGGTAGCATCTCGGAGTGTGTATAGATATTAATGCCTTTGCCCTCAGATTGCTTAAGCAGTTCTTCAAGCGCAAACAAATTGTGTCCGGTTACGATGATACATTTGCCTTCAATTTTATTCTGGGATACTTGTACCGGCTGCGGGATGCCGAAGCGGTCTGTGTGAGCGCGGTCGAGTACATCCATAATACGAACAGCTGCCTGGCCAACCTTCATCGCCATGTTAATATGTTCCTGAGTGTTAAAGTTGGAATTTGTCAGCGTCATATACAGCGCTTCTTGCGTGGTTTCTTCCACGAATGGATCGGTATAGCCAAGCTGACGTGCGTGTGTCGCATATGCTGCGATTCCTTTTAACCCAAAGATCATAATGTCTTGCAAACTAGCAATGTCCTCGTTTTTGCCGCATACCCCGATTACTTTACAGCCGCCGCTTGGCGTTTGTTCACATTGATAACAGAACATCCCTTATATCCCCCTTTACGAGTTCGCTTCTCTTCTAAAGTGGAGAAGCACCGTATACGTATACTATAATTGAGGGGAAGGAATGCGAATGTGATACATGTCACACGACGGGACTGTTCACAAAATTGCCCTATTGTGCGGCCGCCAGTTTTTCGATGGCTTCTTTAATGTGTGTCGCTGCTTCTTCATGTTTGATGCCGTCTTCGAGCTGGACAGGTGGGCCGAATACAACGCCTGCCGGCTGGAACCAGCCGCGTTTGGCTCCATGAATGTATACAGGAACAACCGGTGCTTTGCTTTTGCTAACGATAAAGCCGATGCCTTTCTTCGCTTCCTGCATCTCACCGTTCTGGGAGCGGGTGCCTTCGATGAAGATGGAGAACAAGCCACCGTCTTGAATGAGCTTCAACGTATATTTAAGTGATTTGAGGTCAGCTTGTCCGCGCTTTACGGGGAAAGCTCCCATCTCAGTGATGAGCCAGGCGAAGAAGCGCTTGTGGAATAATTCCTCTTTGGCCATGATGTACATTTTACGCGGTGTATGAGTGCCGACCAATAATGAATCGTAGTTGCTCGTGTGATTCATTGCCAGAATGCAGCCGCCTTCGCGCGGGATATTTTCAATTCCGTCAATGCGAACACGGAAGCGGATATGCAGCCACAACTTTACGCAATTTCGGACGATTGTATAAACCATATCTTTTAACTCCTCTATAATGTTTTTTCTGATTATAGCATGAGATTTTAGTACCTGATACTAATTTGAAGAAATTCTTTCATGAACAATGGTTGGAAAAGGAGTGGCATGATGACGGAAAAACAATACGGCATTATATTTGACATGGATAATACGCTGCTACAGTCTCGAATTGATTTTGGCGGTATGAAGCGAGCGGTGTTTGAGGAGATCGTAAGCAGAGGGCTGTGTGCAGGTGATCTAGCGTGGCAGGACCATACAGCTTCCCAGTTGATCGAGCTGGCCCGGCAGTCGGGGAAGATGACAAAAGAGGCAGAAGGAGTGATCTGGGAGGCGGTGGAGCGATTTGAACGAGAAGGGATGCGTGAGGCTATACTAGAGCCGCATGTTCTGGATATGCTGACGGATCTGTATGATTATGGCTATCTTATCATACTAACGAACAACGCTCGCTCCGCTGCGGTTGAGGCGCTTACGCGGACAGGGATTGCCCACTACTTCGATCATATAGCCGGGCGGGAACAGATGACGGCACTCAAACCGTCTCCATCCGGGATTTTGCATGTGTTGAACCAGTATTTGCATGTGCCAGAAGAGCGGTGGACGTTCGTTGGGGACTCATGGATTGACGGCAAAGCGGCACAAGATGGAGGCATCCGCTTCTTTTTGTATCGAGGAGATTCGGAAGAAATGGCGCGGCGCGGTGTCCGTCCTCATGTGCATATTCGGCATATGAGCGAGCTTGGCGGACATGTACGGGATCAGGAAGGGCGATGACAGAGACAGGCATCTGTTCTTATGATTCAAGTGTAAGCGCAAGACGGTCAATTAATTCGTTCTGTGTAAACGGAGTAGCACGCCCTGGTTGGATAATTTGAAGCATAAAAGGACGGTACGGATTTTTCATATGATAGTAGCCCGGAATACGCATCGTACGGGATAAGTTCCATATATTTGGATCGGACTGAAATTTGTGGCTTAACGCTTGCTGAATTGGGGAGAATTGCTTCACATCTCCATTCCGGATTGGCCAGTAAATATGATAGCCGTTGAGTGTTTCCACAATCATCGCGTCTGTCAGATCAGGCATATGCTGATGCAGGAATTGTTGTTTGAGATGCTGAACATGGGATTCTGTACGAATTCCGGTCAGATGGAATAGCCCGCCTGATTCTCTACAGGATACATCTGTGACCGGATCTTTCTCATCATGCTGAAAGGCTTCTGCGATCACGTCTGCTTCTTCGCGTGATGATGCTTGTGCCGTGCGTTTATTGAGATCAACATCAATGAACTGCGCCCGTATCCGTCGGATGCTCTCTTTCTTTGTGCCTCCGCCGTTAATGACCATATGTACGCCATATCCTTTTATATTGCTTTGATACGGATTGATCAAGGTATTTCGTGAGTTTGTAAAACGGACCTGTAAAACTGATTTTTCAATATCTTTATAGGGGCGGGACAGATTGATGGCTACTTTTTTGGAAAGAGGAGAAGAGTTGTCATCAATCAGACGAAACCAGAGTGTTTCCCGTTCGCTAATGCATAGTGCCTGTAGAAAGGCATGAAGATGTCGGGAACGCTCCTGAATGAAAGGGGAAATGGGACGTTTCCGCTTATTCTGTGATGTCATACCGTCCTCCTCCTTCCCCGTAGTATTGCTGTATTCTATTCGGTTCTAGCAATTCCGGTCATAGAATACGAGAAAAAGGGGCATACTATGCATCTTTGGAGATAGAGCCGCATATAGCGCGAGTAAGGGAGACGAGATGCTGTGGGTTCAGGAGAACCTGGCAGCCGCGTACCCCGGCGCTAATCGAGATCGTACCAAACGAAAGCGCTATTTCTTCCAGGAAAAACGGATATTTTTTCTTTAATCCAAGTGGAGAGACGCCGCCACGGATGTAGCCGGTAAGAGGCTGAACATCTTTGAGCGGGACGACCTCTGCTTTTTTATTTCCGCTGAGTGACGCCAATGCTTTTAAATCAAGCTCCTTATCACCGGGAATACAGGCGAGAAGAACGCCGGTTTTATCTCCGCGCGCGACGAGAGTTTTATAAACTTGCGGCAGCGGAAAATTAATTTTGGCAGCTACCGTACCTGCCGAGAGATCCGATTCATCAACCGTATAGTTCCGTAATTCGTATGGTATTTTATTCTGATCGAGCTGACGTACCGCATTTGTTTTTTGTGCCATGAGAAACCTCCTACAGACATATGAGTATCGATTTCTATTGTAGCAAATTACAAAAAATGCACAAAAAAAGGATGGCAGTTGTGTTCCATCCCGTAACGTGCTATTTCGAAGCGGCAGCGAGAAGTTTTTCGAGAAGCCCTCGCAGATAGGCACCATGTCCAGTAGATAGGTGTTCTAAACGATATAGATGGCTCCAGAGAGAGTTGTATGTAGAACGGTATTGCTGTGGCGGAATGTTGTTGAATACGTGCTGGAGATGTACAAGACGAAAGCGGATATAGTTGCGATGATCTAGGCGATTTTGAAGATCTCCCATATCGATCCGAATAATTTGCTTGTTTATTTCATGAAGTAGAGTCTCGATCATCTCTTGATGACTCTGGAAATATCGACCGTCATACAGCAATCCTTTTTGAAGTGGTTCTTCCTTTAGCAAATTCATATAGTAATCCTTTCTATTTCTCAAGTCCCATTAGATTATAGCATCACAAAAGAACCATAGAGGCTACAATGCATGAATTGCACTATGCAAATATTACAATGTAACGCATTGTAGAAGTAGATGTTTTTTTAGATTTGTAGATGTTTTCGTATATTATAATGTTAAATGCACTTCAAAATATTAAAGAGAAAAAAGTGGGGAGATGGTTTGAAAGATGAAAATTAGTCAAAAGTTGCTAGGGGGATTTGGAGTTATCTTGCTACTTCTAGCTATATTGGTAGGAGTAAGCTATTATGAGTTCCACAATGTAGATCAAACATATAGCGAATTGATTAGTAAAGAAGATGAGAAAATAATACTCATAACAGAAGCAAATTCACTTGTAAATGAACAATCAAAAGCAGTTCGCGGGTATTTGCTGTTAGGAGATGAAACTGCTTTACAATCGTATGAAAAAGCCAATAGTCGATACCAGGAAGTTAGCAAAAGCTTAGAAGGATTATTGGTGACAGAGAAAGGGAAAAGTTTACTCGCTGAGATGAATAAACTGAACGACGACTATGGTGTTATTGCACAACAGTTAATTGCCTATAAAAAACAAAATAAGGTTACGGAATACCAGCAACTTGTGAAAACACAAGAGCGCGACGCCGCGCGTAAGTTTACGGAAAAAGCGCAGGAGTTCAAAAAGTTTGTTGGGGATTATGTCCAAACGGTAAGTAATGAAACAAGTATAAGAGTACAGGCGGTTAAGCAGTTCCTGATTATGCTTGCAGGAGTCGCCATTATTGTGGGGACTGTGATAGCTGTTATGATTAATCGAATCATCTCCAGACCGATTATAGCCATTACAAACGCGGCGAAAGAACTTGGGGCAGGAAACCTTACGATTGAGGATGTACAAGTTAAAGGTAAGGATGAGATTGGAGAGCTAGCCGTAGCGTTTAATCAGACAAAGAATGACCTGCGCGATCTGATTAAAAAGGTACAATCCAATGCGGAACAGGTCGCCGCTTCGTCGGAAGAGTTATTTGCCAGTTCCGAGCAGGCAGCACAAGCGACTAACCATGTCTCCTCTGTCGTTGAAGAGGTTGCCAGTGGGTCAGAAACACAAACACGTGGCATGGATGAAACCAAACGTGCCATTGAAGAAAATGCGATCGCGATTCAACGAATTGCGGAATCGACTTCTGCCGTATCTGATTCGGCTATGGAAGTGCTTACCGAATCCAAACAAGGGAATGAAATTATTAAACGCACCATTAAACAGATGGAAGAAATCCAAGCTTCGGTTAAAGAGTCAGCCGATGTGGTTCGTACCCTGGGAGAAAACTCGAAAGAAATTGGCAATATTGTTGAAACGATTAACCAAATTGCGGAACAAACCAACTTGCTGGCGCTTAATGCGGCGATAGAAGCCGCACGTGCTGGTGAGCATGGTAAAGGATTCGCTGTTGTGGCCGATGAGGTTCGGAAGCTGGCTGAACAGTCGAGACAATCTACGGAGCAGATCGCTTCATTAATTGAAGGAATTCAACAAAACACAGCACATGCTGTACAGGCTATGGAGAAGGGAACGAAAGATGTAGAAGCGGGAACGGCAGTAGCCAATGATGCAGGAGAAGCATTTCAACATATCTTATTCTCTGTTGAACAGGCGGTTGAGGGGATGCAGGAAGTATCGGCAGCAACAGAAGAAATCTCTGCCAGCACCCAGCAGGTTACAGCTTCTGTAGAGCAGATGGCGGATATTGCTTCAGGCATCTCGGAAAGCATGCAAGGAGTAGCAGCTTCTTCGGAGGAGCAGTTGGCATCAGCCGAAGAAATCACGGCAGCAGCTGAAAGCCTGAGTAACTTAGCACAAGAGTTACAGCACGAGGTAAGCCAGTTTAACGTGTAAAGAGAGACATAAAAGCCTGACATATCTTCCTATTAGGGAGAAGGTCAGGCTTTTACTTTGCGCCGAAGAAACCTAAACGATGGTAAAATGAAAGGTAATGATAAGAACAAGTAAAGAGGGAGATTATTTGTGTATAGAACTGGAGAAACGAATTACCCGGGCGAGCCACCATTTGGGGTACAGGATGGGTTAATACTTGAGCATTATGGCGTAAATGAACTGCATTTTGATTCTGTTAAAAGCTATCGGAGCCGCTTTCTTTCTGCTAGACCGGATCATCCGTGGAACGGTCTGGAGACGAAAGAGTTTCTCTATAAAATCGGGGCATGGGGGAAACTGCGTGATACTGGCAAAGAGGGACTGACGCTTGCCGGGCTGCTGATGTTTAGTGAAGAGCGGATGATTACCGAGGTGCTCCCGCATTATTTCCTGGAATATCGCAGCGCCGAAGGGACGGGTTTTGGAGATGAGAGATGGACGGACAGAGTGACTTCACAGGATGGAACGTGGTCAGGTAATTTATACGAATTTTATTTTCTAGTTATGCCGCGCCTAACATCCCGTCTTCGGATTCCATTCCAGGTGGACGGTTTTGTGCGCCGTGATGAAACAGACATACACACCGCACTGCGCGAAGCTTTTGTAAATACATTGATTCATACGGATTACTATGGGGAACGCGGGATTGTTATTGAGCGTGAGGAAGCAGAGTTTGTATTTGCTAATCCGGGTTCATTCCGAATTGCTGAAGCCCAGGCATTTGCCGGTGGTACAAGTGATATAAGAAATCCGAATCTGAGTAAAATGTTTTTGCTGATCGGGCTTGGCGAGCGGGCTGGTTCTGGATTTTTCACCATTCGACAGACGTGGGAAGCAAATAACTGGGCAATCCCTGAAATTTTGCGCCAGGAAGATCCTGCTCGAACGATTTTGACATTGCGAACAATTGATGCAGAAACAGTGGAAAAAGCGAGTGATTCCCGAACAATGCGGAACTCCGTAAATAACGATACTCCTATAATAGATGAAATCGAGGACTCCTCGAATAAGGATTGGGAACTATTAAACAAGGAGTTTATCTCCTATAACAAAGAGTACGACTCCGTAAATAACGGAGAAAACTCCTTGAATAAAGCTTCGTACTCCTTGAATAATAACGAAAACTCCTTGAATAATACGTCTGGCTCCTATAATAAAAAAGATTCAGAGAGTGTGCCAGAAAATCAGGAAGAAGAATCGGGGGATGAAGAGGAGCTGGAGACTGAGCCGCATATGCCTGTTACCTGGGAGCAGATCTGGGAGATGGGAGAATTGGCGCGGAAGCGAAAACGGCTCAATCCTTCTATTATGGAAAATCTACTAGTAGAATTGTGTGCACAGAAGCCACTTATGCTCAAAGAGCTTGCGCAGCTGACTGAACGGACTCCAGATGGCCTGCGAAATAATTATTTATCCAAGCTGGTGAAAGAGCATCGCCTTCATCTTCGCTACCCAGATCAGATCAATCATCCGCGCCAGGCATATATTTCCACGAAAAACTAAGAAAGTGGTTAATTTATGGAGAGAATTACATAAAAAGGTCGTGTATAATTAAGCAATCAGAATCATTAATAAGGAGCGTGAATGAATCGTGCGGACCATCATGGATAGCATCCCGGATTTTGTATGCTTCCGAGACGGAGAGGGAAGATGGCTAGCCGCCAACTCTTTTGCTCTACGCTTTTTTGGGCTAGAAACTGTGGCCTATCAAGGAAAAACAACAGAGGAGCTTGTACCATTCGTCACGTGTAATCAAGATGTATTTATGAACTGTATACAATCAGACAAGGAAATCTGGGCTACAGGTCAGATGGTACGTATCGAACAAGAACTTCGGCTTCCGAATGGACATCCCGTATTTTTGGATATGGTGAAAGTTCCGGTTTATAAAGAAGATGGAAAGCCAAAAGAATTGATTGTAATCGGACGGGATATTACCATACATAAGCAGGCTGAGCGTCTGTTGAAAGAAAGTGAACAACGCTATCGCTCCCTGGTTGAATACAATGTGGATGCTGTTTTTACACATGATCTGGCAGGACGCTTGATGAGTATGAATCGAGCGACAGAAGCGATAACCGGCTATTTCGAAGAGGAACTTCTGTATCAGGCTCCACTTCTGATGGTACTGCTTGAAGATCAAGACCGAGCACAAGCACACTTTGAGCGAGCAAAAGAGGGAAAAGCTCAGAACTATGATGTTACCATTGTGCACAAGTCAGGGCGGCATGTGCATATTAACGTGGCGAATATTCCAATCATTGTGGATGGAGATGTCGTGGGCGTATATGGAATTGCCAAAGATATTACGGAACGGAGCCTGGCAGAGAAGCGTGTTGAGTATATGGCGTACCATGATGAACTAACAGGTTTAATCAACCGACGCTTCTATGAACAGAAGCTTCAGGAAGCGCTCCGCGAAGCAGAAGCGAATGGGAGTCAGATGGCCATCTTGTTTCTCGATATGGATCGCTTTAAGAATGTGAACGATTCCATGGGTCATGCACTCGGGGATGAATTGCTACGCATGCTTGCAGATCGCTTGCGGTTCTGTCTTGAGGAGAGGCATGTGATCGCGCGTCTTGGCGGCGATGAATTCACGTTGCTATGCCGTGATGTACAGGGAGAGCAGGAAGTGAGTGAAGTAGCCGATCGTATTGCCCAGGTGTTGGAGGAATCCTTCAAAATAAAAGGGTGCGAGTTCCATATGACTGCAAGCATCGGTATCTCTATGTATCCTAAGGATGGCAAGGATAGTGAGACCCTTATGCGCCATGCGGACATCGCCATGTACCATGCCAAAAATCAAGGTGGAAGCTATCAGTATTACCGCCCTGGTATGAATCGGAAATCACATGACTCCTGGCTCCTTGAACGGGAGCTGCGTAAAGGGTTGGAACGTGAGGAGTTCATGGTGTATTATCAGCCGCAGATGGACATTGCGACGGGCAAAATTATTGGTGCGGAAGCGCTGATTCGTTGGATTCATCCGGAGAAAGGATTCGTCTCGCCTGGTGAGTTTATTCCATTAGCAGAAGAGATTGGACTGATTGTCCCGCTGGGTAACTGGGTATTAGACGAGGCATGCAGGCAGAACAAGCTGTGGCAGGAAGCGGGGCTCCCCCCTATTAAGATAGGAGTGAATCTGTCGTTTCGCCAGTTCATTCAGCAGGATCTGGCTCGTACAGTAGCAGATACCCTGGAAAGAACTAGGTTGGATTCTTCCTATCTCGATCTGGAGATTACTGAATCGATGACGATGGAAGTGGAACGGGCGATGGAAGTACTTGCGCAGCTAAGATCACTTGGAGTCAGTATTAGTATGGATGATTTTGGTACAGGATACAGTTCACTTACGCATCTGACCAAATTTCCGATTGATAAACTAAAAATTGACCAGTCATTCGTCCGCAATATTATAGATGGGGCGAATGATGCAGCGATTGCCGCCACCATTGTGACGATGGCGAAAAATTTAAAGTTGAAGGCAATTGCTGAAGGTGTCGAGACAGATGACCAATTGCAGTTCCTGCAACGGTGTGGCTGCGATGAGATTCAAGGTTACTGGCTCAGCCCACCGGTGCCAGCTGAGAAGTTTGAGCGACTTTTGGCGAGTAATTCATGTGTATAGTGAAGAGGAGCAATCCCGTATATCAAGGGGACTGCTCCTTTTTTTATTGGTATATACTTTACAAGAGTCGGGCAGCCGCCTCCTGAAATCGTTTATATTTGCTTTCTTTGTGTGGGGTGAACGTATACCCATGTGCAGTCAGATTTTCCATGACCCGGCGACAGGCATCCTCATCTTCTACCCCTTCGATCTCCAGCTCATATGCTTCATTATTTCCCGGGAATAGTGTGCGATCTAGTTCATATGTATACGACGAATCAGAAAATGGAAGTAGGCACCGTTCATTTTCAAGTGCCCCGCGTAGACTGATTTGCTCCGGGGAAACGAGGGAGCGGATGGCTTGTTGTCCTTCCGCTGGCAAATGGCTAAGCAATATGTCCGCATTCTGTTTTCCTTGTTCAAAAACAGTTGCCGGGATTGTTTGTTCCAGTTCAGTACAGATGAGCGAACTGCCGGACGCGTCCTGCAAAATTTTAGCACATAAAATAAAGTGCTCTTTTTCCTGTCGTACGCGAAGCATAATCTTATTACGGCCAAGATAAAAATCAGGGGTATCAAAATAATAATTGATTTGCTTAACCGGAACAGGTGCATTCGGAAAATCTTCTAACAATTTCTCATATGCTTTCCGGTCAAGCAGCAGTTTTAATTCCTGTTCTTTCATGATCGCTCCTCCTTGTTAAATGTCTGGATACAGGCGGACCAGAACCGCAGATTCAGAACGAAGGGATGAAAGGTATACCAGAGGCTTTCCTGCTGTAGTGACGGATTGGGCGCCTGTCGGCCAGAAATATGAATGCCGCCGAGAATCCGGTCCATCTCCCGTTCAATGGTTTGTTTACTGGTTTTTCTTCGTGCTGACACGCTGAATCAGCTCCTTGGTGAATGATTGGTAAGCGGCGAGCGCAGGGCTGTGTCGATCATAGGTAAGCAAAGTCTCTCCGGCATATTGTGATTTTTCCACGGATGCGCTTTTAGGGATGTAGGACGTAAACAGCAGATCCCCGAAGTAATCAGCTAGCTTTTCACGCGATAAGCGAGACGTCTGGGCGCGCATTTCCACTTTTGTATTTAGAATGCCTGCGATCTCTAACGTTTGGTTACAGCTTTCTCGAATTTTATTATATTTTGTAATCAGGTTACTCATGCCAGTCAATGCATATTTAGAACTGTCACATGGAATTACCACATAATCAGAGGCTGCCAGCGCGTTCATCGTCAGAAGAGACAGGGATGGTGGGCAGTCGATTAAGATATAGTCATAAGACGAACGGAGTGGAGCCAGTATGGTCTGAAGCCGAAATTCTCGATTTGTACCTTGTGCCGCCTGTTCTGCGAATTGATCAAGAGCAGGGGAGGCAGGAATGACATCGCAGCCAATAATGGATGAAGGGCGACGAAGTCCATCCACCTGTCCCATGGAGAATGGATCTGATCCTCGCGAAGTAAGAAGCAGTTCAAGCAATAAAGATACGTTACCCTCCTCTCCTATACCTGCTGCATCTGAAGCATTGGCCTGCGGGTCCAGATCAAGCAGAAGCACGCGTTTGCCTAGCTGCACGAGACAAGAAGCTGTTGTTATGGCGGTTGTTGTCTTCGCTACGCCGCCTTTATTGTTATATAAAGAAATAATCGTCATAGAATACATCCCCCCTTCTGTAAAGTATAAGGGAAAAAGAGAATGTGTGAACCGAACGATTTGAATTGGCTACTCACTTTTTTCTGAAACCGGGAATACGCTACACAAGATGAATTCGCGGAATGTAGGAGGAAAGGTTATGAGTGAGAACAAAAGTACGGTTCTGGTGGAAGCCAAGGAGTTAGTTCAGCCGCGTCTGAAGCTGACATACCCGGATGTACATATCCCTTTGAACCGTAGAGTGCAGAAGAACATCAACCGGGATATTCACAATGTACTTACGGGTATGCTGCGTGCGGATCAGTACCCGAATGCGGAAGATAAGGAATTCGGAGGCGGATACGAAGTGAAAGCCAATGAGAGTCAGGTGCTAAGCCTGGTATTTGAGCTGTATTACTATGCAGATGGTACCGCTCACGGCATGGTTACGTACAGATCCCGCACATATAATACCCAGACCGGGCATGCATATACGCTAGCCGAACTGTTCCGTCGGGGAAGTGACTGGCAGAAACGACTAAATAAAGAGATCAAGCGTCAGTTCAAGAAGCGGGACATCCCACAGACTGCCCCGTTTGAAACAGTAATAGAATCGACGGATTACTTCGTTACACCGCAAGACCTTGTGATTTATTTTCAACTATATGAATATACACCGTATGCATATGGTGTGCCGGAGTTTGCCATTCCGATGGCTTCTCTACAGGACATTGCCAATCCGAGTGGTCCACTTGCTCGGATTGGCACATAAAATAGGCAAGGCAGGTGTAGACGAGACACCTGCCGTTTATCTGCTCAAGAGAATTCAATTTCATCTCGGGAAGAATTGTAGGAAACACGTAGATCTTGTTCGTTCAAATACCAGGTATCTTCTTTCTCCATATAAAAGGTAATTCCGTCTATCGTAGCAGAAATGCCGATTTCTTTTGGCGCTTCTTTGGCCACTCCGAGCGAGAAGCCGGTTTGGGCGGTGCTGCATCCACCCATACGGACGAAAAAGCGCACGAATTCTCCTTTTTGCACGCTCATTTCCGAGCGGAACCAGTCGAGAGCAGTCGGTTCAATTGTAAGAGTCATGAAGCGGGCCTCCTAGTGTTTTATTTGTTTATATTGTACCATGGGACGCGGAAGCTTCGCTGAGATGTAGACGCCGACGATGACAAAGGCGCCGCCGAGAAGCTGATACCAAGCTAGATGTTCATTGAGAAACAGGATGGCAAATACAGACGCGAATACCGGAATCAAATTCAGAAATACACCCGCATGTGCTGCACCGACGCGGGCGACGGCTGTGTTCCACGACAGGAAGGCCGCGATGGAAGCAAGAATACCTACATATAAAATCGTGGCGAATGAAGAAACGGACCAGACAGCATGTACCCCCGACCAGAACGTTTCGTACAGAAAGAATGGGAATAGTAAAATGATACCAATAAGCATGGTTGCAGCAAACGTCGTGTTGCCCGGCAATTGCCCGGCTGTTTTCTTGATCAGGATTGAATAAATGCTCCAGCAGATGACGGCTGCGATGACAAGCAGATCCCCTTTGTTAAAGGAGAACGTAAGCAAGGCGGCAGCCGAGCCTCGGGAGATGATACAAACAACACCGACAAGGGAGAGCGCTGTTCCGAGTAACTGATTCCGGTTTAATTTTTCCCGTAGCACAAAGAAAGTAATCAAATAAATGATAATGGGTGTTGACGTATTCACGAGCGATGCATTGATTGATGTTGTGTAGTGCAGCGCAATATACAGGAGCGTATTAAAGCCAGCGACACCTGTAAGCGACAGAAAAAAAAGCATCGGCAGGCGCTTTCGCAACATAGGCCAGTCTGCTCGTAGATTTTGCCAGCAGAATGGTAGAAATACAAGCAGCGCTGTACACCAGCGCACAAACGACAGTGTATAAGGCGGCAGTTGCCCGGCAACGGCCCGGCCAATGACGAAATTCCCACCCCATAGAAGCGTCGCAAGTACAAGCAGGACGTGTGGAGGTAGATTGCGTATCATAAGTTTGTTATCACTTCCCCAATATTTTCCCTAATTATAACGTATGCTGCCTACAGACGTTAGTAGGAAGGGAGGATAAAATGATAGGTAAATGAATCATGGGTAAGTGGGGCAAATGTAAAACCTTGTTTGCGAAGCCCTTCAATAATCTGGGGCAGTGCTTGTACGGTCGTTATTTTCGCTGGGCTGTCATGCATAAGAATAATGGCTTTTTGTTTGCCATGGCATCCATTCAGAACGGCTTGTACAATGCGTTCGCGCTTCTGGCGGTTCACAGAAGCGTCCGTAGAATCTACGTTCCAGTCGAAATACTGGTAGCCTTCTTTTAGTTTCTGTTGCGCGAGTGTCATCATCAGATCTTTCCCGCCGTATTTCCAGCTGACATGGTTATTGGACCCCCCGGGGAAGCGGAGAATGTCTGGTTGGTAGCCAGTACTTACGTGAATTAGCTTGTCCAACTGCACAAAGTCGTTCTGAAACGCCTGCGGAGATGAATAAATATGGCGGTAGTTGTGTGAGTATGAATGCAGACCAAGGGAATGCCCGCCTCGGCGAATGAGTCGATATAGTTCACGTCCTGATGCTGTATTTTTTCCAGTCACAAAAAAGGTGGCCTGTACATCGTAGGCAGCCAGAATACGAAGGATGGAGCGTGTATTTGCAGAAGGCCCATCATCGAATGTAAGATAGGCTATTTTTTGTGTTTTAGACTGGGAATGAGAAGGCGGAACGGAGGAAGTCTGCTTCTCATCTGGAGTAAACACGGCATAGAGCAATAGGATCAGTGCAACTGTAGCTGTAGCGGTGACGATGACAGAACGAATGATGCTCACTCCGATCAGATAGTATTTTTTACATATGTATGCTTGTCTTTTCTCCTGCATGAACAGTTTTTTACCGTAAAATGAAAGGGATAAGACTGTATCTTTTTACACATAATTGCAAATTTCGGAAACTTATTCTCGCATGAGAGCGTAGAGGATTGTAGAATAAATCATTATTGCTTTTTTCTTTGTCTGTGATTATTTTGTGAAAGAACGGATGATTTATGAAAAAACATCGTGTATGGCAGAAACTGTGAAGGATGCGGTCCAGTGATTTCCATTGTGGATATAACCAAAACATACAAGAAAAGACCAGTCTTTACCGGACTATCAGTTGAGATCGCAGCAGGAGAACTGTTTGGTTTGACCGGGGAGAATGGAGCGGGTAAGTCTACCTTGTTGTCTATTCTCGCCAGTGTGCTTCCACCGGACGCTGGGGAGGTATGGATCGGCGGGAAAAGTGTGCGTCAGCAGGGAAATGAGGTGAAGCGGCTTGTGGGTTATGTGCCGCAGGAGGTCGCTCTCTACTCTGCACTCAGCGGGGAAGCAAACCTGATGTTCTGGGGCCGGATGTACGGCTTGCGTGGCCGCGAGCTTACAGCGCGTACTACAGAGGCGCTTGCTACTGTTCAGATGGAGGATCGCCGTCATGACCCGATCTCTGCGTATTCCGGCGGCATGAAGCGCCGCATTAATCTGGCAGCAGCGCTCTTGCACAATCCGCGTGTGTTGATTCTGGATGAACCGACGGCCGGTGTAGATATGGCCTCGCGAAGTCATATTATGGATGTTTTGAAAGAGAAGAGTCGGCAGGGGGTGACAATCGTCTACACGAGTCACCATATGGAAGAAATCATGGCCTGTGATCGAATCGGAGTCCTCAAGGACGGGACACTGGCCGTGTCCGGTACTGCCGGAAACTAAAGATATATAATTTTGGAGGGGTACATTGATGGAGGCAAATAAAAAAACGAAAGCACTTGGAGTCGGAGTTGCCGCAGCCGTACTGGTTGCAGGGGGAGCGTATGTTGCGTACGCGAAGTTTGATCTATTCAAAAGTCCGCGCATGATGTATCTGGAAGCGGAAGCACAAAGTATGAGTGAGGTTTCGAAAAAACTCGATAAAGCGAGCAAGGAATATAATGAGGCGATAGATGCCTCGGTAAAAGGTACTACTTCTCAGGATATTGAAATCTCCAATCTCATTCTTGATATGGCTATGCCAGATCCACAAATACAGAAAGCTCTCGATTTGGCCAAAGATAGCAAGATTGTGATTTCTTCAAGCGCCGATGGTCCGAATAACAAAGGAGCAGGCAAGCTTGATATTTTTATTAACAAAAGCAATCTAGTTGGCGCAGAATTTTTCTATGATAAAGAGAAACTTGGATTCGGTGTTCCGGCCATTTATAACAAATACGGCTATTATAATTACAAAGATAAAGCAATTGTTGAGCAAAGATTCGGGCAGATGGGTCTTCCGGACCATGTGCCAAATAATAAGGAATATATGGAGGTCTTCCGCATTCCGAACGAAGAGTTAAAACCCATTCTGGCCGACTATGCAAAGCTGTATGCGGAAAGCATCAAAGATCAGCAGGTAACGGTGAAGAAAGGTGCGACTCTTGAAGCGGATGGTGTGAAGCAAAGTGGCAAAGAGCTGACCGTAACGTTCACGGCGGAAGAATACAAACAGTTGATGAAGAAATTTACCGATAAAATATCAAAAGATGAGAAACTTCAGGACCTCCTATATGCGCGTTACGATAAATTAGTAGAGTTGATGAAACAAAATGCACCGGATGAGTCCATTCCGAAGCTAACAAAAGAAGAGTTTAAGAAAAAGTTCAGTGAATTCAAAACAGAGGCAGACCGTGAGATTGATAAGAAAGATGCCGGTTCTGGCGTGAAGATGGTAGTGTTCGTAGATTCAGATGATCATATTTTGCGTCGTACCATTACGACAGATAATAAATCAAAAGATAAAAATGTTATTATTACGATAGACAGCTATGAAAATAAAGACGGACGTGATCGTAATTCCTTTGAATTCGTGGGCAAGGATGCAAAAGGTGAAGATATCAAAATAAATATCACTAACTTGATGAAAGAAGAAAGTAGTAAGAAGGATCAGGAGTTTACAGTGTGGGCAAAAGGAAAAGAAAATGGCAGGCCATCCGGTATGACGCTTTCCGTTAAAGGTACAACCACGAAAAATGATAAGGATAAGAGCACAACAGAAGATGCAAAAGTCGAACTCGCGATGGATATGAATGATCCAACAATACCGAAAAAACTTACATTTAATATGAAATCAACGCAGAAACTGAACGGTGAAGTGAAAATCCCGGCACTGGATGCAGGCAATAGTGTTAACCTGGCGATTGTAACTGATGCTGACCTCATGAAGATCCAGCAGGAAATCCAGCTGGGTGGCCAGCAATTCATGATCAAAAATATGCAGCTGTTCCAGCAACTTGGCTTAATGCCGGGTATGCCAACGGGTCAATAAGGGACACAGGAAGGAGCCGATTGCTGGTTCCTTCCTGATTTTGTATACAGGCAGGTGTGCTGTGATTATTCGAACGATAGCACTAAACGATGGGAAAATGTACGGCCAGAATTGGAAGGGGATGCTGGTACTACTCGGCCTGGCTCTGTTTTCGATCTGGCTGTTTACTCAGGCACTGTCTTCGCATTTGTTTGCCAGTCGGTTTAGCCAGCCATTTGCGATTGCACTTGCGGACGAGGACCAGACAGTTAATACGCGGCTGATCAGCCGCCAGTTTGAAGAAACGGAATATTTGAAAGGGTTTATTACCGTTCATCATGTCACAGAGGCGGAAGCGATAAGGCTGATTGAACAGGATCAAATCGCGGGTGCGGTTGTGATTCCGAAGGGTTTCACAGCCAGCCTGTACAGCGGGGATAACTGGCCGATTCAATTCATCGGCAATCCGGCCCAGCAAGAGCGTTCGGTTCAGATGAAGAATGAGCTGGCAAGTGCAGTACGCTACATTTCAGCTGGGCAGAGTGCAGTAAAAGCGGTCTGGCATGCAGCACGGGATGGAGGAGCGTCACCTGAACAATTGGATGGGCTGATGAAAGACAGCGTGGTTACATTTATGAGCCGGGCGCTGGCACGAGGCGAACTCTATCGAGAGCGGACGCTCACAAACCTGCCGGATGTGAAGTTGCCGGAATATTATACGGCGGCGCTCGGTGCGCTATTCGCCGGTTTTTTTGCGGTGCGAGGAAGTCGGGCGTTTGCCGTAGAGAAAGAGTCCGGTGTACTACGCCGCCTGTATGCAGCTCCGGTTGCCTGGTGGCAGATTGGAGCCGGTAAATACATCGCGCTGTTTGGCGTACTGTTTGTGCAGGTGGCCATTTTGTTCGGTGCTGCCGTTTTTTTGTTTGATGTGTATGTGGGTTCGCGATGGGGAGAGATGCTGCTTCTGTTGCTGTCGTGTTCTTTTACGCTGGGGGCATGGGGGATGCTACTTGGAGTCATTGGGCTTGTTTCGAGGGGAGCAGATGTGCTCGGATATGTGGGCACGTTCCTGCTTGCTTTCCTTGGGGGATGCATCTATCCGTTATTTTCTCTTCCGGATATGTTACAGGTACTGGGAGAGTGGACATTTCAGCACGGAATGATGGAGGGATTGCTTATTCTTTTCTCCGGACAGGAGGAATTGTCGCTGTTGCCCGTATGTGGGCGCCTATTGCTTGTAGGAAGCCTTTTATTGAGTTGTGCAGCCGTGCTGTTCTCACGTGTGTGGAAAGCGAGGGGATATGGTGCGTAATATATGGAAAATTCGTCTTTTGTTATGGATGCGAGATTGGGTATTCGTAGCCCTTGTACTACTGCTTCCGATTCTGTTCATGCTTGTCATGGGGGCAGCCGGGAGCTTTGAGCCGCAGCCTGTTATCGCAGTTGCGGTCGCAGATGAGGACCGGACTGACTATTCGAAGCTTGTGATAGAGCGATTTTCTGGAAAAGAAGGTCTTCGTGTTATTCAGGGCAGTGAGTCGGATGTGAAGAAGCTGGCTGAGACCTATAAGGTTGAAGCGGCTTTTGTGATTCGAAAGGGTTTTAAGGAAGCGATTCTCAACGAAGAGATACGGGAGCGGATTGATGTGTTCAAAAATCCAGGTTCGCTTTCATATGGCATTCTGGAAGAAATGCTTGGCAGTGAAGTCGCCCGTCTGTCTGCCAATGCGGAGGCTGCTAATATGGCAGTGCGTGTATACCGGGAGTATGAGTTATCCCCTGTGCCGGAAGCAGCTCTATGGGAGCGGGTGCGGGCCTATACGGATGCTCAGTGGGAGCCGAAGCCACTTCTTACCCTGGAAGAGAAGAAATGGACAGCGGACAGAATGCCAAAAGTAGCGAATGTCGTTCCGGTTTCTTCGGCTTTGCTAGCTGGAATCGGGATATTGCTCGTTTTGCTTATGCTGCTGCTCCTGCTTTCGAGCGCTTGGCTAATTGAGGAACGCGAGGCAGGCATACTTCGTCGGGCACGGTCTGTTCCAGGGATGCTGGGCAAGCTGTATATGGGTAGCGTGCTGGCGCAGCTTACGATAGCGGCAGTAGTCGTGCTGTTCTGTGCAGGAATCGCATATGCTGGATTTGGTACCGGATTGCTACCGCATCCGCTGCTGTATGTACTGCTTGCTGTGTATATGGTGACTGCTTCCGGGATTGGGATGGCAATTGCTGTACATGTGCGGTCAAGCGGTCAGCTTGCGGCCGCTGCTCCACTGGCCGCGATTTTGACAGGATTCGTCGGTGGCTGCTTCTGGGCGTTTCTTCCGGTGCCGGATGCACTTGCGATGCTTGCTCTCTGCACGCCGCAGGGCTGGGCACTCTCAGGGGTGAAGGAGTGGCTGGCGGGGGAGAGTGTGAGAGGATTTGAAACAGCAGGTGGAGTTCTATTGTTGATGGGGATTCTGCTTCATGTGTACAGTTTCTGGCGTGTTCAAGCAAAAAAGGCGTAAGGAATATCGGTTATTCCTTACGCCTTTTTTACTGTATAAACTATAATAATCCAGTGCGAATTCTCGTTGTTACGGGGGAGGATTCACCCTTGACCGGGTGGACCTAGCGTATAACATGGGGTTTATTAGGTTGGTGCTCTGTCCAGTCGGTCTGGTATAATAACGGCGTAAACGCTAGCAAATGTATACAGATAGAGGAGGCACAAAATGGGACGATTGTTTATTATTCTGGGAAGCTTCAATATGTTTATGTCGGTGGCGCTTGGCGCATTTGGTGCGCATGTTCTGCGTAGCCTTGTGACGGCGGACAGGCTTGCGACCTTTAATACGGGCGTACATTATCATATGATTCATGCGCTGGGGTTAATTGCGATTGGGATTTTCATTGGACAGATCGGTGTAAGTAAAACGCTGACATGGGCTGGTTGGCTGCTTCAGTTCGGGATTATTTGCTTCTCGTTCAGCCTGTACTTCCTTGTTATGCTGAATCTTCCATGGCTCGGTGCGATTACGCCGATTGGTGGTGTCGCATTTTTGATCGGCTGGGTTCTGCTTGCGGTATCGGCTGCGAAGAAAAACAGACAGTAAGAGGTAAGCTACAGCCATTCTACTTGAAAGCCAGATTCGATATCGATGATGTCAAAGGTTTCGCCGGCGCTAAAGGGATTCTCAGACTGAATTCGGATGGATTTGGGAGATGGGATAGCAAGGATAATGCCGTAACCGCCCTGACTGCCGCGTATTATTTTTCCGGTAAGAGATGCAGCAAGTGGTAGGGGGTCTGTCGTATGAAGTGTGCCACGGCTGTATGATGTGACGGTGCCTTTCGATAATATCAAATCATCACGTAGAATAAATACCGCAGCGTCTACTTCTGTTTGAACGTGTTCAACCGGGTAGATGGATGCCTGAGCATCTGAAGAACGAGCGATTCGCACATAGCCTGAATTTCCGGAAACGGGAAGGGGTGGCGTGATGCGGATCGCTCGTTTTGTATAGTCAATGTCTGTAATGGTGCTCGTTATACGGTGTACGCCTTCAAAGTGGATTCCTTGAAATAGCATCTCATCTGCTGTGATACAGTCTGCACGCACGATTTTTCCCTGACGGTTGGTGCGAACCATGGCGCATCGACCAGTCACACGCCACTCACCGAAGCGAGTTTGTACGATCATCGTCTGTCGGATCGGACTGTACACCCAGAAATCAATCAGTCCGCTTTCGTGCATAACGGCCAGTGCCGTCACCTGTACACCACGGGTGGAGAGCTGGCGAATATGGGATAGTTCTGGTGGCTGTTTTGTTTTCCTTGTGCAGAATACAGCGACGTATTGCATGGTCGCACCTGTACCGCGTACGATCAGCACGGGATGCTTCTCGCGGCCATCAAGTGTCGGATAAGCCCCGGTCCAGATGCGTTCATTTCCTGTCAGTAGCCCATACCATGCTAACGTGTGACCTTGATCAGATACCCAATCCGCTTGCAGTATGCTGTCTGCTGGTTTTTTGTATTCTTGCATGTCATGTATGAATCCATATCCGTTATTCGGCTCCGGTGTCCAGCCTTGCGCTCGTTCCCCCTTGCATAATGGTTGGAACGTCTCTCCTGTAGTGAGGCGTTCTCCGAAACTTTGGCCGGGCGCATCATAATACAGATGCCTGGATGCATCTACACCTGCTAACGTCCATGGTGTATTCGTCGAACGTATCTTATCTGTGGCAAGCGACAGCTCAGCCTTCTCATGAAAGGCACGGAATGTGTAGTCACATGTCGCAGCGCCGCTAATATAAAACAGATCGAGCACATAAGAAGAAGCGCCAAGTGGTACGATGGCGACTGCCCGTTCGTATGCATTAACGCCATACAGGTTTGGTGCGCTTCCTTCAAACATTGTGATGCCATCTTTTTCATAAAGAAAAGAAAGCGTGCCCCCGGTACACGGCTTGTATAGTTGCCCGCGTTTCATTGTACGATCACCATTCACGACTACGGTATTATGGGCGATGGAGTGAGTTGTCCAGCCGTAATGCCCGTTCGTACCGTACGAGCTGTAGCCTACATCCGCTGAGATTTCTTTGCCGTACGCATAATAGGACAGACCGAGTATATCATCATGACTGTGCGTGTAATTCGGGCCGACTCGCATCAGAATGGTAGTGCCAGTGCCATCGCGTCCGGCAAGAATGCCTGCCTGCCCGGTAAAGGTAGAAGAAGTGGGAAGAGAGAAAGAAGCTGTCTGGTGTGGTTCCGGATGAGAGAGAAACAGGTCGAGACCTTTTGAGCCAAGTCTTTCTTCAGCGAGTGAATACAGGCTGCACAGACGTTCTGCGGCTCGGTTGCGCAGGGCATCATCAGGGGAAAATGTATAGAAATGAAGGGCAGCTCGGTATGCATCGGCCATCGTTTTCGGGTCTGGTGTGGGACTGTTAGATCGGTCCTGTCCCCAGTCGCCGTAGCATGGAAGATGTCCCTGACAAAGCAGACCAAGCGGATTTTCGACGGCGAACTGAAAGAAACGGTAGCTTCCGAATGGGTGCGAAGCTGTCTGTGCTGTATCAGCACGCATCGAAAGTAGACTCATATCAAGCAGTACCGTGCCTGTGAACATGGAATAGCCATATGACCCCTCAAAATACATGCCGTCTCGCCCGAGTGCATTGGCAAGAAACACGTCAGATGCCCGGATGCCCCACTTCAGGTAATCTGGTTCTTCTAGTACCAGCCCAACCGCCAGCATCGCGCGTACACCGTCCGCTTCGTGATTGTGCAGCTCGGTCAGATTGCCGCCTGTTAGGTCATATTCCGGTCCGCCTGGCTCTGTAAGTAGGTAATCGCGCAACATCACTTCGATGTTATCTCGCATCGTACCTGGCAGACCAAGCAGCGCCCGCGCCGGGGATGGTTCGTTGAGTTCGGATAGGTGATACAGCCAGTCATAATCGTGGGCAAGCAGGACCTTGACTCGGTACACAATGCTGGTAAGCAGATGCAGGCGCCCCATTTCTTTGGTGCTGCCGAACGGTGTGAAATCACGTGGTCCGATTGTACCGGGATAAATGGCGGCGAATGCATCGAGAATAACTGCTGCACGCCGTGCGTAGTGCTCGTTATGCGTCAGCATATACAGCCAGACAAGCTTGGTGACCATGCCTTCATGATCTCGTACACCTCCAAGCAGATGCCCGGCTGTATAGAAGTTCCACATCCCAATTGGATAATAGCCGATGCCATTGCGCTCTAATCCGACTCCTTCATCGGTGTACGTAGCATCGGGCAGTACAGTCTTACAGGAAGGGCAGGTTACTGTTTTAGCGGGAAAGCGGGAAAACATCGCTCGCTCTGCGTCCCCGGAGAAGGGGAATGGCTTGCGGCAGTGTGGACAGCCAGTAATACCGTATGCAAAGGTCTGCCCGTGCATAGATAGGACGCAGGCATACAAATCTTCCTCCGACCATTTTGTAAGGAATTGATCGCAGTCGGTTTCTATCTGTTTGAATGCCCGCCTGGCCCAAGGGTGTGTCGCTATGTTTTTTCGAGCGGTTGCGAGTTGTTCTGAATTCACATAAAATCCTCGTCTCGGTACGATCATACGATCCCTTCTTTCCTGATGATGGCAGGTTACAGGTGGATACGATAGTCCATATAGTACAATATGTGAATGTTCATACGAATATTTTTTTGATCGTTTTGAAAAAGAAGGGGATCGGATTTTTTTGTCGAAGTAATTTTGTAAGCCAAATTTCAGGGAGGCGAGGTAAATGGGTTACTTACACAAAGCCGACTGGAGTGCGATACAAAGTCACCAGAACGCAGTCTTCATGGTTAATGTCGAAGGTCCAAGTGAGTATAAACACATAACGACTGTTGATAAAAACGATCTTCTGGCGGTGAAGTACTATATAACGTACGGATCGTGTACAATCGTCCATGAAATTGTTGAGAAAACGATTGATGAGAATAACAATTTGATTTTATTTGTAAAAGATAATGTTATAGAATGCTCCCGATAAGCTGCTCATTTGAGCAGCTTTTTCCATTCTCTACTCTTGATATAATTACTGGTTAACTCCCGTTTCACGTGATGAATTTTTTTGATAAAGCTTAATCTCCATGACGATCTTTCGGCAGATACTTTTGAATCATCGCGTTAATTTGTCCGCCAAGAATCAGGATCATCGCAGACAAATAAAACCAGATCATCAGGATGATAACGCCTCCAAGACTTCCATATGTAATCGTGTAGCTGCTGAAGCTGTTCACATAGAACGAGAAACCATACGAGACAATAAGCCAGCCGACTGCTGCGAATATAGCACCGATAAAGCCGACGCGCCAGTGTACCTTGCAGTTAGGGGCAAAATAATAGACGAACGCGAACAGCCCGATCAAGAACACGAAGCTGAACACCCAGCGTATAAATGTCCAAACTTGCAGTACATCCGGGGGAACAGCGATATAGGATGTTACGAACGTTTCGATTGTTTTACCGAATACAGGAAGAATAAGCGTCACGATAATCGCGAGAACCATGCCGATGGTAAACAAAATCGCCATTAGCCGTGACATAACATACGAGCGCTCCTCTTTTACGTCATAGGCACGGTTCAGCGCACTGATGATCGCATGAATCGCGCTGGATGAGGTCCACAGTGTTCCAAGGAGACTGAAGATGAGCAGCCAGCCGCGCCGCACGTTCAATACGCTGTGGATATTGCTTTCCAGCAGTTCTGTTACTTTTTGTGGGGCTACTGAGTGCAGAAAGTAGAGGGTATGTTCCGCCGAGATCGGCAAGTATCCGATTAGCGTAAAGGCAAAGATGAAAAATGGAAATATAGACAGCATGAAATAATATGCCAGCTGCGCTGACATACCGGACACGTCATTTTCGATGAAGCGCTCCACCAGTTCTTTTCCGTATTGATATAAGCGGCTTTTGGATAGAAATGAAATCATAAGCCCTCTCCATTGACATTTTTGGGTGTTATCGTTATCGTACCAGTATCTTTTATTTTATATGAAAAGTTCCGGAGGACAATAATATGGCAAAAGTATTTCTTGTACGAAATCGCCGCAAGCGGCTGGAACAGGGACATCCCTGGGTGTATCAAAGTGAAGTAGAACGAATCGAAGGCGAGCATGAGCCGGGTGATATGGTGGACGTTGTGAATCACCAGGGACATTTCCTAGCCAAAGGATATATCAACCCACAATCCCAAATGATCGTGCGTATTTTATCATACCGCCCGGACGAAGAGATTAATCAAGAGTGGATGACGACGCAAGTGCGTCGCGCCTGGACATTCCGCCAGCGCTTTTTGCCGGGGATTCGTTCTTGCCGCGTGCTGTACGGAGAAGCGGATTTCCTGCCGGGTGTAGTGGTAGATAAATATGAAGACGTACTTGTTGTTCAGATTTTATCACTCGGCATGGAAGTGCGCAAAGACTGGCTGCTTCAGGCACTGCTCGAAGTATTCAGTCCGAGGGCTGTTTACTTACGCAACGATGTGCATGTGCGCGGGCTGGAAGGTCTTGAGCAGGGCAAAGGTTTCTGGTACGGCGAATCCGAGACTGAGATCGAAATCGAAGAAAATGGCCTAAAGCTTGTCGTTGATATTGAGAATGGACAGAAAACAGGCTATTTTTTCGATCAGCGCGAGAACCGCTCAGCAATTGCGCCGATTATGACAGGCTGGGGTGCGGAACACGGCATCAGCCTGCAGCCGGTGGAAGAAGCAGGCGAAACGGTTATGAAGCCGGTGGACAAGCGCGGCAAAGTTGTCAAAAATCCGTTCTGGGACGGTGCAGAAGTGCTCGATTGCTTCACGCATACGGGTTCATTCACGTTAAACGCATGCAAGCATGGTGCGAAAAAAGTAACAACGCTTGATATTTCAGATCATGCGATTGAGACGGCGAAGCAAAATGTACAGCGGAACGGGTTCCTGCATCGTGTGAATCCCGTCGTGGCGAATGCATTCGATTATTTACGGGAAGCCGTAAAAGAAAACAAGCAGTGGGATGTAGTTATCCTTGATCCGCCAGCCTTCGCTAAGTCACGCGGCGCAGTTAAAGGCGCGGTACGCGGCTACAAGGATATTAATCTGAATGGCCTCAAGCTTGTGCGTGAAGGCGGTTATCTGGTTACGGCAAGTTGTTCGTACCATATGAGTCCGGAGCTGTTCCAGGAAACGATTCAGGAAGCGGCGGTTGACGCGAAAAAAATGCTGCGTCTCATTCACTGGAGCGGAGCTGGATTCGACCATCCTAAACTTACAGGAATTGATGAGGGCGACTACTTGAAGTTTGCCATTTATGAAGTAACATCCCGCTAACATAAGATAAGCAAAAGGAGAGCTTCCGGAAAATCGGGCTCTCCTTTTGTTATTTTTGTTCCTGCATGGTTTGTTTTTCATCATATCTTTTCATCTTTTTCAATAGAACTTGTGTGGTAATTTCCGGTGAACCGGCATTGACCCGCTTAATCAGCTCCTGCCCGCGTCCCGCGATCCCTTCTTCAGTAGTAAAAAACAGTTCAATGCCAGCTTCTTTTCCAGCCTGAATGGCGAGCGGACTATACGCGCCATACGGGAAGGCCAGCAAGTTTGGCTGCTTGCCAAGCAGAGTTTGAAGCTCCACATCTGCTAGCATCAAGTCGTCACGGATGCGTTTGTGTGCCTCTGTCTTTGTCTCATAAAGAAGAGGACCAAGCAAAACCGGTTTTTTCGTGCCTTTTTCATCTACTACATCTTTATAGTGTTGATTATACGTGTGGGAATAAAATGACATTCCCTGTGTTTGTAATTCTTTGATTTGTTTCCATGACATGTGCGGCAGTGCATCTGGCGGTGGATTTTCAATGTAGCTAACTACAAGGAAGTTCGTAGCTGTATACCTATATTTATTAAGAATGGGACAGGCTTTTTTGTAGAAGCTTTCATACCCGTCATCAAATGTAATGAGTACAGCGTTCTCTGGAACATTCTGCTCATTTTTCATATAGCTGATAAAATGCGGCATGGAAATGATCGTATAGCCAGCATCATGCAGCGCTTTCATATGAGACTCGAACCGGCTAGGTGTAATGACTGCGCTGGTTTTCGGATGTGTATCAAGGTGATGATACGTCAGAACAAGCACCTTATCTTTGAAATGGAAGGGAATTGCAGATGCGAATGCTGGCTTCATCAGTAGCAGACAAATCATGAAACCCGCAGCAAAAATTAAGTGCCGTCTTCCTTTTAACCCCATCATAGTTCCTCCATTTTTATACTATCGATCGTTTGTCTTATCATTTTGTACTATAAAAAATATATTTTTACAATAAAAAAATGGTGCGTATGCTATGTTTTTTCATTTTCCTGCAAAAGCTGTTTTGTTCCTGCACCATTCTACAAAAATGCGCATTTTAGTCGCGTGAATTGTCGGACAATTTATGTTTTATTTAGGCTTGTCCCGTTTTATAATGAGCTTACGAAACCAAATGGAACGAGGAGGAATAAACGATGATCACAATGGGAGATAAGGATATGGACGTGTTTGCCTACTATAAGGAGGGCATCACACAGTATATTTGGCTGCAAAGCGTAACGGCAGGTCGGGCACGAATCGTAGAGGAAGAAGATGTACATTCTTCGCTAGCTGAACTGGTTGCGATGCTACAGAAAGGAAGTGATGCGCTATGGCCGAATGGGTCGTTTATCGCAGCTGTAGTGGAAGGTGCGGTTCGGGATGCAGAGAACTGGTCGATAGATGGGCCGCAGGAGATGGAGTATTTGGATACAGGTTGAGCTGACAAAAGCAGGCGCCGCTTTTCTCAACTCTACGCAAGTTGCCATTCCCATCTGCTGAGCCCTCTCCTTCAGCACATATAAGAAATTCATTCCCCCGCATTGCATGGTTTATACCTTGATTTGGTATAATGGAAGAAAAACGAACGGAGTTATTCTTACATGAATCCCATTCTATATGTAGAAAACATGACGGGCGGATACCGAAAAAACCGCCCCATTATTCATGATGTTTCTCTTTCTGTATATCCAGAAGAAATGGTCGGACTCATCGGGCTCAACGGAGCTGGGAAGAGCACGGCCATTAAGCATGTCTTGGGATTGTTAACTCCAACAACAGGTGAGGTGCGTATGAACGGAACAGCACTTACCGATGACTTGCAGAAATATCGCTCATCTTATTCGTATGTGCCGGAGAATCCGCTGGTGTATGATGATCTTACACTGCGGGAGCACTTGAAGCTAACCGCGATGGCGTATGGCATGGATCAGAAGACGTTCATGGCGCGGAGTGAAGCGCTGGTGGATGAATTCCGAATGCGGGATCGTCTCGATACATTTCCGCGCCATATGTCGAAAGGGATGCGTCAGAAGATGATGATTATGAACGCGTTTCTAGTGCAGCCGTCACTGTATATCATTGATGAGCCGTTCCTTGGACTTGATCCGCGTGGCATTCGCTCCTTGCTAGAACTGATGGTGCGGATGAAAAAGACAGGAGCGGGTATTCTGATGAGCTCCCACATTCTGTCGACGGTAGAGCAGTACTGTGATAAATTCGTGGTGCTTCATCAGGGACGAGTATGTGCATCCGGTACGCTTGCGGACTTGCGCCGACAGACCGGTCTTACGAACGGTTCGCTGGATGATATTTTCTATGAGCTAACGAAAGAAGAGGGCGAAGCCTGATATGGAGACGAAAGCGTTATGGAACAAGCGCATGGGTGCGTTTCTGACGGAAGCGCTTGGCTATTTGCGTTACGTGGGCAACAGTGGGGCGATCGGATTTCTGGTGCTTGTTGTTCTGACTGGCGCGTACTACTATTCGCGCCTGTTGAAGCAGCTGCCGGATACGTATCCATTTGAATGGGGAATTGGGCTTGTGATGGCGTATTTGCTTACAAGAGGACAGGTCCGAACGTTCCTGAAAGAAGCAGATCTTGTATTTCTTCTGCCGCTTGAGCCACGGATGAAGCCGTATTTTCGGTCTGCTGTGCTGTACAGCTTCGTGTTTCAGGCAGCCGGAATTATGGGAACGTTGCTGGTACTGTGGCCGTTGTATCGGCACCGGATGGGAGAGTCGGCGCTTTCGTTTGGGAGTATACTGGTTGTCTTGCTCGTACTGCGCCTGCTGAATACGGCAGCATGCTGGCAGGAGGAGAGGATAGTGGAAGCGCGTGAGATAGCGCTGCATAGATTCGTTCGCGCCTGTGCAAATGCGGCGATTGTTCTCGTAGTATTTGTGCGAGGCTTCGTACTGCCGAGTCTGCTGATCGCGGCAGTCTTTATCGCAGCAGCAGCCTGGTATTACCGCCATACCATGGCGTCCCGTACAGTGAATTGGGAGCGTCTGCTACAGACGGAGCAGGCACTTTCGTCCCGATTTTATTCATGGATGAATCAGTTTGTGGATGTGCCGTATGAATTCAGTAAAGTTCGGCGCAGAGATTGGGTCGCCTTATTTGCCGATCGGCTTTCGTTTACGTCGCGCAATGCATATATGTATTTGTACGCTAAAACATTCGTACGCTCTGAACTATTCGCCATGGCGCTGCGTCTGACGGTTATAGGCGGCGTGATTATTATGGCAATGGACGGAGCGCTTGCGAAGTGGATTACATATGTACTGGTGCTTGGTGTAACAGCCGTACAACTATCTTCGCTGCTCCGTTATCATCGATATACATTTTGGACGCATATCTATCCACTTCCGCCCGTGGGACGAAGAGAGGCGGTGGAACGGGTGGTCGGGATTGCTTTGCTCGTTCAATCGTTCTTTCTGGATGTGGCCCTGTTTGTTCCATTTTCGGCAGGGTGGCATCTATTTGCAGGTCCTGTTGTTGGACTGGTGCTCGCATACGGGTATAGTCGGATTGTGCTCAGACGGCGTCTGCAGTCTTTATAGTGTCATATCGAAGGAGGCTATCCTGTGTGTCAGCGGGATGGTCCCTTTTTTCCTTTGGGCAACTCTGTTGTAGCAGGCGCAAAAGGTTTCTCTAGACCCACACGCTTGCGGTCTGGTAGCATACTTATACATTAATTTTGGAACGGGGTATGCGGCATGGAAGAGCAGTACAATAATCTAAAACAGGGGGAGCGCGGGGCCTGGCTTAGTATTATTGTGTATATTTTGTTATCGGCAGGTAAGCTTGCGGTTGGTTACTGGACGAATTCAGAAGCGCTGCTGGCAGATGGTTTGAATAATACGACAGATATTATGGCATCCATTGCAGTACTGG
The DNA here is from genome assembly GCF_002355375.1 of Aneurinibacillus soli. GTDB lineage: Bacteria > Bacillota > Bacilli > Aneurinibacillales > Aneurinibacillaceae > Aneurinibacillus > Aneurinibacillus soli. Next base: position 508,399 of record NZ_AP017312.1, read on the forward strand.
TTGGACTTAGGCTGTCGCAAAAGCCACCTGATCTGGATCATCCGTATGGACACTGGCGGGCGGAAACGGTCGCGTCCATGATCGCTTCCTTCATCATGATGACAGTGGGGCTACAGGTGTTGTACAACGCAGTTAAATCGCTTATGAACTTCCAGGAAATTCAGATGCCGGATACGATTGCGATGTGGGTGGCGCTTGTATCTGCAGGGATAATGTATGGAGTATATCACTATAATCGCCGACTTGGGGAACGGATTCAGAGCCAGGCGGTCACAGCAGCAGCCCAGGATAACCTGTCTGATGCATGGGTTAGTATTGGGGCCGCGGTCGGAATTGCGGGGGCACAGTTCGGTCTGCCATGGCTTGACCCGGTGGCGGCCTTTATTGTGGGATTGATGATCTGTCGAACGGCGTGGGGGATTTTTAGCGTGGCGTCACTCAACCTGACAGATGGCTTCGATGAGACCGAATTGGACCTTCTTCGGCAGACGATTGAAGAGATGCCGGAGGTGAAGGCATTGACGGATATTAAGGCACGTGCTCATGGCAATCGTGTACTTGTGGATGTAGTGATCCAGGTGAACCCGCAGCTAACGGTTCTGGAGAGCCACCGGATTACCGAGAACATTGAGGAAAAAATGCATAGAGAGCATAACATTCTTAATGTACATGTTCATGTGGAGCCGCTTTGATCGAGGCGACTGATGCGCTGGCGTCTGCAGTGCGTGTGCATACAGATAGATGGCTTGGATGCGAGTGGGATTACTAGCTCTGGACAATACGTTCAGGGCTTCTTTTTTGTATGAAAATAGGCAAATATACAAAAAAAAGATTTTTCAGGAGTGTATTATGATGAATGTAACGTTATAATTTTTTCGAATGGGTGATACGACCCCTGTATAACACTAGTATACCTGCAGATTACCCTGCGTAATAAGTGGAAAAGGACATAGTGTGAATGACTTACCAGAGAAATAATTTTCTTACATACGAAAGGAGCTGCGCCATGAGACGAAAATTTTCGATGGAATTTAAACTTGAAGTAATCAAAGATGCATTGGATTTAAAAAGCTTGAGCCTGGCCGCACGCAAACACCGTTTGAATAGTAAAATGATTTATCGCTGGGTGCATGAATTCAAACAGGGGAAATATGATATACAAGTATAAGAAAAAGAACCGTGTAGAGGTGTAGGATAATGAACATTTGTATGGCGCATCGCGGCTGGTCAGGGCGTGCACCAGAAAACACACGCAGTGCGATTCGGCTTGCCCTGGCGGAATCGCGCATTCATTCGATAGAACTCGATGTTCAATTGACAAAGGATGGCGTTCCGGTCGTAATTCACGACTTCGTACTTGGCCGTACTGCAAATGGAAGCGGCCCCGTTGGCTCTCATACGTATGCGGAGCTGCGGCAGTTGGATGCGGGAAGCTGGTTTGGCGCAGAATTCAGGGGTGAGTGCATTCCATCATTTGAAGAAGTATTACAGGAAGTCAAAGGAAGAGGGCGACTGAATATTGAATTGAAAACAGTCGCAGATTTATATCCGGGTCTCGAAGAGAAAGTTGTACAGCTTATTCATCACTATGGCATGCAGCACGATGTGTATGTGACTTCTTTTGACCATGATGCGATTAAACGGGTGAATGAGATTGATTCATCTCTGAGAACCGGACTTATTTTTGAAGGGAAACCAACGCTGTTGCGCGAACAACTCTCTAGAGTTGGAGCATCCTTGCTTTCGATGTCGTATATGTACTTGACGAAGGAATTTGTAGTTGAAATGATCGAGTCTGGTATTCTCATCGTAGCCTGGACCGTTGATGATCCGAAAGTCATGCAACATCTGATGGGATTTCACCCTGATCTCCAGATTTGTACAAATCACCCGGACCGGATGCTCGGGCTGATGCGCTAGTTAAACAAACATGAATAGTATTATAATGTTTGTTTGTAATCTAAATAGTATGTAAAAAAGGTGCCCGCAGGTAAAGTAGGGGCACCTTTTTTGTTGTATAAAATTCCTTTTATGTGGAATTTTAAGATGAGTAATCTATTCATTTTTCGTGTATTTAAATATTGTGAATAATCTTATTTTGTTTACTGGTAAATTTTTTTATTGATAAAAAATAAAAAATTTACTATAGTATCTTTCTGTATTTCCCCATAACTCAGTCGCATCTATCGAGTGATAATGACTGATAATTCAATTTATACCGGAGGAATTTGTAGTGAAATCAGAAAAGTTACCTTTTTCAACCACTTTAATTGTGGGATTGACCCTCTTTGCACTATTTTTTGGAGCAGGAAATCTAATTTTTCCGGCATCACTTGGTCAAGTAGCGGGCACAAACTTTTGGCCTGCTGTTTCTGGTTTTTTAATAACAGGAGTAGGATTACCTTTACTTGGTGTTGTTGCAATGGGTGTTTCCGGGAAAACAGATTTGCTTTCTGTCTCTAGTCGGGTTCATCCGTGGTTCGGTTTTATTTTTACAACGGCGCTGTATTTAGCGATTGGTCCGCTGTTTGCTTTGCCACGAACTGGAAGTGTATCGTATGAAATTGGCGTTACTCCCTTTCTTCCAGCAAACGCTGGACACCTGCCATTGTTGATTTTTACGGTGGTATTCTTTACAATTAGCTGCTTTTTCTCGCTAAATCCGAACCGGATCGTGGATATTGTCGGACGATTTTTGACTCCTTTAAAATTAAGCTTTATCTTGATTTTGGTGTTAGCTGGTTTGATTCATCCAATAGGGCCGCTACAGCCACCTAGAGATGAGTATGTATCGATCCCGTTTTTTAAGGGTTTTCAAGAAGGCTATTTAACAATGGATACACTGGCCTCGTTCGTTTTTGGCATGCTTGTGATTAACTCCATTAAACAAAAAGGAGTAACGAGCACAAAGTCCATTGCGTTTGCTTGTCTGAAATCTTCTGTGGTCGCGGCTCTTTTATTAATTTTCATTTACGGTTCGCTTACCTTCTTAGGAGCATCCAGTGTCTCGGTTTTAGGAAAACTGGATAACGGGGGACAAGTATTAGCACAAGCTGCGACCTATTATTTTCAATCATTGGGCGGCGTATTGCTTGGCCTGATGATTACGGTTGCGTGTCTGACTACGAGCATCGGTTTGCTAAGCTCTTGCGCCTCTTTCTTCCACACGATGCTACCTAGAATTCCATATAAAGCACTCGTTGTTTTATTAAGCGTGTTTAGTGCTACGATGGCTAATATCGGATTGACACAATTGATTTCCATTTCTGTTCCGATATTGACGGCGATTTATCCAATGGCAATCGTGCTCATTTTTTTGACATTTCTGCATCCTTTGTTTAAAGGGCGCTCACTAGTGTATCAAGGTGCCATGCTGTGTACGGGACTGGTAAGTATTTTCGATGGATTAAAAGCGGCAAATATCAACGTATTGGCTATCGATTCTTTATTCAACCACGTGTTGCCGTTATATAGCCTGGGACTGGGCTGGTTGTTACCAGGAGTTGTTGGGGGGATTGTAGGCTTTGTAATTAGCTTAGTGGATACAGCTAAGCCCGTAACGTCTCGATAAGTGTACATAACAAACCCGCTGACCATTTTTTGTGGATCAGCGGGTTTGTTTTGCAATCAGGCAGATGTGCGTTTATTTCACGGTTACGTTATAATTTCGCATCCATGCATCAATCTGAATCAGGTATGCGAAGAACTGCGGCACATTCATGAGCTGTCCAAACCACGGCATATGAACCTTCGTCAGGTCCTGCTTCGCAAATTCGCGGATCGCTGTTGCATTTACGAATGGGGTAAGCGGGGAGGATGTGTCATCTAGAATCGCCAGCGCACGGTCGCGCACGGTTGTCAGATAGGATGGGTTGTGCGTTTTTGGATACGGGCTTTTGAGACGATAGAGAACATCATCTGGCAGGATTCCTTTTAATGCCTTCCGCAAAATACCCTTTTCCCGTTCTCCATCAGTTTTCATCGCCCATGGTACATTCCACATGTATTCAACTAGGCGGTGATCGCAGAACGGTACGCGTACTTCGAGTCCGACCGCCATGCTCATGCGATCTTTGCGATCAAGCAGGGTAGGCATCCAGCGTGTAAGGTTAAGATAGAACATCTCGCGGATGCGGGCATCGAGGCCCTCTTCTCCAGCCAGGCGTGGTACTTCGTCAAGCGCTTCCTTGTAGCGCATTTTTACATACGCTTCAGGGTTGATTTCGGAAAGCAAATCGCTAGAGAAAAAGCGGGTTTTGTCCGCGATATTGCGTGCCCACGGGAATACGGTCGCGTTCAGCGCTTCCGGGCGATGAAACCACGGATAGCCGCCGAACACTTCGTCTGCGCACTCACCGGAGAGCGCTACGGTCGCATGTTTTTTGATCTCTCGGCAGAACAAATACAGGGAGCCGTCGATATCGGTCATGCCCGGTAGATCGCGGGCATGGAGCGCAACATCAAGCGAATCAATTAGCTCCGGTGTGTCGAAATAGATGTTGTGGTGGACCGATTCAATGAATTCAGACACGCGTTTTGCCCACGGTGCATCTGCATTCGGCTGGAATTCGTTCGGACGGAAGTGAACGTCATTGCCGACGTAATCGACGGAGAACGTGTGCAGCGCATCTTTGCCTTCTTCCATGAATGCTTGTGCTGCAATGGCGGAGATCGCACTCGAATCGAGGCCACCAGACAGCAGAGTGCATACTGGCACGTCTGCGATGAGCTGGCGACGAATGCTGTCGCCAAGCAGCTCACGGATATTGGCGATTGTCGTCTCCATGTCATCTTCATGGGCGTGGCTGTCGAGCGTCCAGTAGCGATTCGTTCGCATCCCATGGCGCGTGTGCAGCAAATACGATGCCGGAAGCAGTTCAAATACATTGTGGAATACCCCGACACCAGGCGTCCGTGCAGGTCCTAACGCAAAAATCTCAGACAGACCTTCCCGTCGAACCTCTGGCTGTACGGCTGGATGTGCGAGGAGTGCTTTTAGTTCTGAGCCAAAAATAAAACTGGTGCCGCACTGCGTATAAAACAGCGGCTTCACACCGATCCGATCGCGTGCCATAAACACGCTCTCTTCATTGTGCTTCCAGATCGCAAATGCATAAATTCCGTTTAGCTTCTCTACACACTCCGGGCCCCACTCGATATAGGAGACGAGCAGTACTTCTGTATCCGATGTAGACGCGAAACGGTGACCGCGTGCGAGGAGCGCCCCCCGCAGGTCTTCTGTATTGTATAACTCACCGTTATAAACAATGGTGTACGTTTCTTCGCCGTATGACCGGGTCATGGGCTGCACGCCGCCTTCCGGGTCTACTACAACGAGGCGGCGATGGGCAAATGCGGCATGGCGTGCTGTCCAGATGCCCTCGCTATCCGGGCCGCGCGGAATGAGCGATTGAGCCATGTTACGCATAATTTCCGTTTCTCCGCTAATATCAGCCTGCCAGTCAATCCATCCTGCAATTCCGCACATGTAGTTAATCCCTCCACTCTTGAATCCCTAACTCATTAGCTACACTATGCCTAGTAGCCACTCATCGGTGCATGGCCTGAGAAAATAAGCGGGCAAAAGAGTAAGAACAATCGGTCTAGTCCACACTAGAAAAAGTGAACGAAATCTTACTACAAGGGAGGCAGTGACATGGCGGATAACAAGAACATTGAGCCAGGGCAGATAGGCGATAAGCTGCCGCATCAGATCGATGCACCGACGACAGAACAGCCACGGGCTAAACCGTTTGTGAACCAGTATGGAGTGGTCATCGGGGACAGTTTTTATGATTCGGCGAACTCACCGCTAAACAACTGGAGCAAAGACGTTGATCCGGCCATTATGGCAGGTGATCAGTGGGTACATCCGACGAACGATATTGGCTGGAATACAGCAGAAAATCAGGCGTTACTAGAAGAAGGATTCGTACCGCAGAGCGGGATGTTCATGCATGCGACAAAAGATGTAAGCTATCGTAAAGATTAACAAAGCGTAGCTGTCGGCATCGGCACTTTTTTCGTATTGGCGAGGAAGGCATCTGTTGTGATATGATAAAGAGCAGAGTTTCAACAGGCCTGTCAGCAATACGGTAAGAAAGGAAGCACAGTATGACGACAGAATTTCGGGTATGCGATGAATGTAAAATGGTGAATGTGAAGACGCTTGTTCCTCGCTTGAAAGAGATCGAGTCGGACTGCACGATGGAAATCGGCTGTCAATCATACTGCGGAATCGGATTTAAGAAGCATTTCGCGGTAGTGAATGGTCGGCACATTACAGCACCGACAGAGGATCAATTAGTGGAGAAAGTGAAGAAGCATCTGAAAAAATAATGCAAACATAACAAACGCTCCCTGTGTATAGATCAAGGGAGCGTTTTTTATTATTTTACTACGATGACATCACAATGTGCATGCTGAGTAACACTCTGGCTGACGCCGCCGAGCATGAAGCGGGCGTAGTTGGACAGACCGCGTGAGCCAATCACAATAACGTCTACCTCGAGTTCCTCTGCTGTATCGAGGATCAGATTTTTCGGATCGGCCGCTTTTACGATTTTATGAATGGAAATATTCCGGGATGCGAATACGTCATCCAGTTCATCCGCTTTAGCAATCCAGTAGGCGCGCATTTCCTCGTCACTAATGCTTGTAGCACCGATGATAAATGATGGAGAAGTTGGATACGCTGTTACAATAGTAACATGAGCTCCAAGTGCAGAAGCTAATTCTGCGGCGCGCTCGGCTGCTTTTTGTGCGTGCTCAGATCCGTCGTAGGAAAGTAAGATATGGCGGTACATGGGCATTCCTCCAGTTGATGGGTTCTGTTTCTATTGTACCGATAAGTTCTGTAACCGTCAAAACTGGCGGGAGAGGGTTTCTGAAGATCAATGCCGAATGTTGTTAAGGGTACAACGAAATACAAAAGTGATATGTATATAAAATAAAGCAGGTGACGTAATTGACAGCATGGAAAATGGACAAACGGTGGCTGGAATACGAAGTAGAGAAAGAGATAGCAGGTTGGACGCTAGAGCGCGTTCTAAAAGAGAAGTTGGGTATATCAGGACGCATGATTCAGCGCCTTACCCGGCAGAAAGGTGTCCATCTTAACCGCAAGCAGCCGTATTTGCAAAAAAAAGTAAAGCGGGGCGATGAAGTTAAAGTTCGGATTGCGGATGCGTTTGAACCGACTCTTCCGCCGGTGGCGATGGACATTCATGTGCTATACGAAGATGACGCGCTGCTCGTGGTGAATAAGCCTGCGGGTCTGGCGGTGCATCCGGTGAACGAAAAGCAGACGCGCACACTTGCGCACGGCATCTCGCATTACTGGACAGAGAAGGGCCAGCCGCGTGCTGTGCGTCCTGTCCATCGGTTAGACAAGGAAACGAGCGGTGCGATTCTGATTGCAAAGAATGGATTCATCCAGCAGCTTCTCGATAAACAACTGCGTGAACATGCGATTCGTCGCACGTATCTTGCGCTCGTAAGCGGGCATCCGGCACAGGTGGGCGAGGGTGGTACATTCTCAGATCCAATTGCCAGGGACCCACATCATCCAACCCGTCGCTGTGTATCCATGAAGGGGGATGACGCCATTACCCATTATACCGTGCGGGAACTGTATGAACCGAAGCCTGATGTACTGCCAGAAGGGGCGGCGCTGGTGGAGATAGAGCTTGAAACTGGGCGTACCCATCAGATTCGGGTGCATTTCAGTCATCACGGATTTCCGATTCTCGGGGATACGCTCTATGGCGGCCCGGTTGTAGATGGATTTCGTCGTCAGGCGCTGCATGCCACGAGCCTTACGTTTTTGCACCCATTAAGCGGTGATGTGATCGAATGCATGGCGCCTGCCCCGGATGATTTTGTGAAACTGCGCGACCAACTTTAGGAGGAGGGGTTGTGAATGATGGGACGATTACAGGAAGAGAAGGTTTTTAAAGATCCGGTACACCGCTACGTACATGTGCGGGATACACTGATCTGGAACTTGATTAATGCACGCGAATTCCAGCGCTTGCGTCGGATTCGCCAGCTTGGCACTTCGTATGTAACGTTCCATGGAGCGGAGCACAGCCGCTTCAACCACAGCCTTGGCGTATATGAGATTATGCGGCGCATTCTGTCTAACTTTAGCCGCCGCAGTAATTTTGTGATAACAGAGGAAGAACGGCTGTTGTGCCTCAGTGCGGCGCTTTTGCATGACATTGGGCACGGGCCGTTCTCACATTCGTTTGAGAAAGTATTCCATACCGATCATGAAGAATGGACACAGCGCATTCTGACGGGGAATACGCAGGTAAATGCAGTGCTTCGACGGGTATCTGACGATTTTCCGGAGAAAGTGGCACAGATGATCGGCAAGACGTATCCGAATAAGCTGCTAGTGAGCCTGATTTCGAGCCAAATTGATGCAGATCGGATGGATTATTTGCTCCGTGATTCGTATTATACAGGCACAAGTTATGGCTCATTCGATTTGGAGCGCGTTTTGCGAGTGCTCAAGCCGTATGAAGATAAAGTTGTGATTAAGCATACTGGCATGCATGCGGTAGAAGATTATATCGCGGCGCGGTATCAGATGTACTGGCAGGTGTATTTTCACCGGGTAACGCGCAGTGCGGAGGTCATTTTGCGCAATATTTTTGCCCGTGTGCGGTACTTGCATGAGAGTGGGTATTCGTTCGTTCATAATCCGAAGCGATTCATGCCGCTGTTTAGCGGTACGATGACAATTGAGGAGTACATTGCACTCGATGAAGCGACGGTACTATACTACATGAGCGAGTGGAGTGAGGAAGCAGACGAGGTATTGCGCGATCTGTGCCATAGATTCATGGACCGTCGCCTGTTCAAATACGTGGAGCATGATGAAAATGCGGATAATCCGCAGGAGATGCAGGAATTAAAGAACCTGTTTGCGGCAATTGGGATTGATCCGGACTATTACCTGGGAGTAGATTCCCCGTCTGATTTACCGTATGATGTTTATCGAAGCGGAGAGGAAGGCGAGCGGACGCCGATCTATCTTTTGATGCCGGATGGCGATTTGAAAGAGCTGTCGCGCTGCTCGGTTATTGTAGAGGCGATTTCCGGCAAGCGTCGGTACGACCACAAGCTATACTTCCCGCTTGATTTTTTGGAAGACGGAACGCGTGATCAGGCTATTGTACAGGAGATCAAGCGTCGTCTATGTATATAAGCTCTAGTAGAGAAGGGAGTACGAAACCATGGATATGTTTAAGAAAAACCAGGGTGGCTTTAATATTATTAGCAACAAAAATCAGGTGCACGGTGGCTATGGCGCGGGCATGATCGATCTGAGCAGTGTATCTTCGATCATTCTGAGCGAAGAGGAAGCGGTTATTGATGTGGGTGCACTGCACGCGAAAAGTGCGGTGGAAAAAGGCGTGAAATTCTCGATGAATAAGGAAGATGTTCCGAATGGTGCACGGTACTGGCTCGTATGGGTAGCGGTAGACACCGGAGAAGTTGGTTCCTACTATGCGGGTGTAACCGCATGCGAGATGCTGATTGACCGCGAAGCGCGTCGGGGCTGGAAAATCCTCGCTGATCATGTAAACAAGATGGACTATGCGATGAAGCGTCGCTACATCCTTGATGGTTTGAGTGAAAAAGAAAAAGAAAACCTGCGTACCTTGCTGTCGACGCATAACCCGGATATATGGGAGCGTTCGCCGCAAGAATTGAAAGACATGCTTGCGTAAAGAGTTGAAGAGGCTGTCTCGAACGTCATATATGGCGTTTGAGACAGCCTCTTTGCTGCCGGGTTTGGTTCTCCCCCAACTGTGGTGGAGGAGCGGGGAAAGAATGGGCCGCGTCACTTTGTTACACTCCCCGAGGAGGTTATGACTGCCCCCTTCCTCTGGGGAGTCGCGTAAAGGCGTTCCGTTGCCCATTCCTTCCCCGCTCCTAGCACAGTTTGGATAGGTAAACGTCAAGCAAAATGAGAATGACTAGCTTTTCAATGAAGTTGAAAACAGTGTCTAGGTTCTTTCAAGGAAGACCTTAGCTGTTTGGTGATTCAGCGCTCATGTTGAGCGGAGTTTTTTAAATCAAAACGTTGTTGGGAGAGGAGAAGGGATGAGCAAGGGAGTGCTTTTACGCGACATCTTAGCGAAGGGAGAACGGCGAACGTGCCTTTGCCTGCAATGCTTCAGTGAATAGACACCGTAGGCCTTCTTTTGTGGGCGAGTTCGCTGAGCTCCCGGAGCGGACAGCCTACACTTCCCTGGGAGCGTAATGCAACGAACGGCTCATCCTTTCTCCTGCTCCTACCACCACACGTCATCGATTCCACAAAAAGATCCGCCCCATTGCGTATGAAGGCGGATCTTTTACGTAGTCTTAACATTACCAGAACTTCCACTTATCCCAGAACGATTTCTTTTCTTCCGCAGGCAGTGGCTTCACAGGTACAGGCTCTGGCGCGTATTCGGTTGGGGCTGTTCCTGGCATGAAGTACATCAGCTCTTGTGTTTTGGAGCCGGGTCCAGCAAGTTTGCCACTGACCGGATCGACATAGGCGGGCACTAAACCTTCAGGAACCGAGAAAATAGCAGGCGGCGTAGAAGCGAGTGCATTTTCCATAAAAGACGCCCAGATCGGCGCGGCCAAACGTGCATCTGCGACCTCATCTAGCTTGCGGTTGTCGTCATAGCCGACCCAGACAGCCGTCGCCAGCTGTGGTGTAAAACCAGCAAGCCAGGCATCGTAATCCGTCGTTCCAGTTTTACCGGCAACCGGACGGTGAAGCTGTCCGCTCACCCGGTTAGCAGTTCCACCAGTTGCAAACACTTTCTCCATCAGATGGGTGAGAATAAACGCATTTTCCTTGCTGACAACTTGCTGTGTTTGTGGATGCGCCTCCACTAATACGTTGCCTTCCCGGTCTTCAATGCGTGTGATCGCCAGTGGCTCTGTTTTTTGTCCCTGATCAGCAATCGTCGCAAACGCGCGTGTCAGTTCAAGCGGCATGACCGGGGCACTGCCGAGCGCAAGCGACGGGAGTGGTGTAAATGGTGAGTCAATGCCGAGACGCTTGGCTGTGGCGACCATTTTGTCCGGTCCGATTGTCATATGAGTCTGGACGGCGTAGATGTTATCCGAGCGGGCAATGGCTTGTCCCATGTTAATGTAGTCATTCACATATTGATCGCCAAAATTATGCGGCGTGTAGGTTTCATTATGATTTCCGAATGTAAAGACAGTCGGCTCACTCTTAATTCGGGTGAGTGGTGTATAGCCGTTCTCAAGGGCTGCCATGTACAGTACCGGCTTGATCGATGAACCAGGCTGGCGAAGTGCAAGTGCCCGGTTGTACTGACTCTTTGCATAATCACGTCCGCCGACCATCGCCCGGATGTAGCCGGTCTGTGGTTCAATGGCGACCAGTGCAGTCTGGAGTGGACGGTCTTTCGGCATGTATTTCTTCATGGCTTCCTCCGCTTTTTGCTGCATGTGCGGATCAAGCGATGTGTAGATTTTCAAGCCGCCGTGCTCGACCAGATCTTCTTCAATGCCGTACTTGTCTCTGGCTAACTTGACGACATAATCGCGGAAGTACGGCGCGATGTTTTTACTTTGAGCAGCAGCGGGATTCGCAAATGTAAGCTTTTCTGCGAACGCTGCATCGGCCTGTGTACGTGTGAGATAGCCTTCCGCTACCATTGCGTTTAATACAATGCGTTGGCGGCTTTTGGCGGCTTGCTCGTCGCGAAATGGCGAGAAGAATTTTGGCCCTTTTGGCAGTCCGGCGAGGAGACTTGCTTCCGCGAGATCAAGGTCAGCTGCATTTTTACCGAAGTATGTTTTGGCAGCTGCCTGAATGCCGTATGCGGCATGTCCATAATAAATTTGATTCAAGTATAATTCCAGTAGCTGAGGCTTCGTGTAATTCAATTCAAGCTGAATCGTTAGCAGGGCCTCCTTATATTTGCGTGACCATGTTTTATCGTGACTGAGGTACAGATTGCGGGCAAGCTGCATGGTGATTGTACTGGCTCCTTCCGCTTTGGAAAGTGTTCGAATGTCGTTGAAGGCAGCACCTGCAATGCGTGTCATATCAAAGCCGGTATGTTCGTAAAACTTCCGGTCTTCAATCGCAATCGAAGCATTCTGTACATACTTCGGAATGTGGTTCAGAGGCAGAAATACACGATTTTCCCCTTTATAAAGCGTTGCAATCACGGAGCTGTCGGCTCCGTAAATCGTAGTTGTTTCGTTCAGATCGGTTTGCGGCAGCGGTTGGGAGCGCAAATACAGCAGGAATAATCCGGCAAGTACCGCAAACAGAACCGACGCGATCGCCAGGTAGCGGACGCATCGTCCGGCAATACGAAGCCAGCGAACGAGCGGATCTTCCCGTTTGATTTCCATAGATGAGAACCTCCCGTAATCATTGATACCCCCAGTATGGGTGAATCTAGTAAATTCTATACTTTTCACATGGGTTCGCAAGATTACAAGACGAAGAGTTGCTTGTGCTTTTGTGGAATCGAGTGACTTTGGTGGTGGGGGAGAGAAGAGAGAAGCCGTTCGCTTGGGTACGCTTTGCGGGGAAGTGGAGACTGGCCGCTCCAGGAGTCCGACGAACTCGCCCGCAAAGAAGAGCCCATGATGTATTTTCATTGAAGAATTGCGGGCAAAGGCCCGTTCGCCTGCCTCCTTACGCTGGGGAGTCGCGTACAGGCGCTCTCTTGCTTCTCTCTTCTCTCCTCCCAACAAAGTTGGGATTCCAAAAAGCAAAGCATGTTGGTAAAAGCCCAAAAAAAGAGCTAGCCCCTATCGTCATTTTTTGACGTTTGAGACAGCTCTTTCGTGTGAAACGTTACTTCGTGGCTCGTACTTTTGCGATAATCTGTGCCTCGATCTGGTTATTTAACTCATCCACGCGCTTTCCGATTAAAAACACGTCTACAATAACCCAGATGATAATGGGGATGAATAATAAAAAGAAGCTAATAATCCACACAACAATCATCCCAACTCCGAGCCCGACATCTCCTGTGTAGAATCGATGTGCACCCCAGCAGCCCAAAAATAGCCATAATAAATACGCAAGGGTCTTTGATTTTTTCTTATTATCGAACTCACCGCTAATAAGAAGTTGTTCTTCTGTGGTGAGTCCCTGGCGTGCAGAGAAATTATCCATCTTCGCTCCCCCTTTGTATAAACGCCCTGTGTTAAGAAGTGTATGATTGTTACAGCTTGGCACATGAATATTTATCAAAAAATTTACGGAGAAAAATAGCCATCGGGGGTAAGATAATGAAAGAGTGCTTGATTTTTGGTACAGGTCCTATATAATGTAGCTTGTTTTACTATGGGTATCCTTCATCAAGGGAGGACACGAAAGGAGACGGATAAAGAATGGGTGGTTTCTGGTTTACAGAGAAGCAAACAGAAAATTTCGGGATTACAATTAAGGTTAATAAAACTTTACATACAGAACAGACAGAGTTCCAAAAGCTCGATATGGTCGAGACGGAGGAATTCGGCAACATGCTGTTCCTAGATGGTATGGTTATGACATCACAGGTGGATGAATTCGTTTATCATGAGATGGTAGCGCATCCAGCTCTTAATACGCATCCGAATCCAGAGCATGTGCTTGTAGTCGGTGGTGGCGATGGTGGCGTAATCCGCGAGATCATGAAGCACGACAAAGTGAAAAAAGCGACACTCGTTGAAATCGATGGCAAAGTAATCGAGTACTCCAAGCAGTACCTGCCGAGCATTGCAGGTGAGTTGGATAACCCACGCGTGGAAGTGATCGTAGGGGATGGCTTCATGCACATCGTCAAAAGCAAAAATCAGTACGACGTGATCATGGTTGACTCTACCGAACCGGTAGGACCGGCTGCTCCGCTGTTCGAGCGTGGCTTCTATCAGGGTATCTATGAAGCACTGAAAGAAGACGGCATGTTCGTTGCGCAGACGGATAACCCGTGGTTCAAGTCTGATCTGATCCGCAAAGTAAACAAAGACATTAAAGAAATCTTCCCGATCACACGTGCATACGTGGCGAACATCCCAACATATCCAAGTGGCATGTGGATGTTCCAAATGGGTTCGAAAAAATACGATCCGCTTGACGTGGATGTAGCCAGCATCCCGGAACGCGAAACAAAATACTACACACCACGCCTGCACGGTGCAGCGTTTGTTCTTCCGAAATTCGTGGAAGACATGGTGAAATAGGAGGGCTATGATGCATTTTTTCAACCCTTCTTATAGCGGCCATGCGTTCATTGAAGCGCAAAGCACATACGAAGATGCTAAAGCCGTTATTTACGGCATGCCGATGGACTGGACAACAAGTTTCCGTCCGGGAACTCGTTTCGGTCCGACACGCATTCGTGAAGTGTCCATCAATCTGGAAACATACAGCCCGTACGCAGACCGTGAACTCGAAGAAATTGCGTTCTTCGATGCTGGAGACATCCCGCTTCCGTTCGGCAGTGCTCAGCGCAGCTTGGATGCGATTGAAGAATATGTACGCAAAGTTGTGGCAGACGGTAAGTTCCCGATTGGTCTTGGCGGCGAGCATCTTGTAAGTCTGGCTCCGATTAAGGTGATGGCAGAGAAGTATCCGGATCTTGTCATCGTACACATCGATGCGCATACAGACTTGCGTCATGAGATGGAAGGCGAAGAACTGTCCCACTCGGCTATTATTCGTCGCGCGCTGGACTATGTAAAGCCGGAAAACGTGTACCAGTTCGGCATTCGTTCCGGTCTGAAGGAAGAATTCCAGTTTGCAAAAGAAAACATGCACCTGAACAAGTTCAAAGTCATCGAGCCGCTGAAAGCATGTCTTGAAGAATTGAAGGGGCGTCCAGTTTATGTCACATACGACATTGACGCGGTGGACCCAGCATATGCTCCGGGCACAGGTACAGCGGAGCCGGGCGGTATCTCGGCGGCAGACGCAATCGAATCGATCTACTTGCTATCTGAGCTGAACGTGGTCGGTTTTGACTTAGTAGAAGTGTCTCCGGTACTTGATCAATCAGAGCGCACACAGATTCTTGCATCTAAGATGATTCGTGAAGTACTTCTCACAATGATCAAATAATAATCAATCAGTTGCAAAGCCCGCTTCGGCGGGTTTTGTTTGTAGAGGGGAAAAGTATGTGCTATGTTAGAGAGATAGCATATACTTTTTTCCTTATGTAAATAACTGAAAGACAGTAGGGGGATACATATGGGCAGACCTCCCGTACAGCAGGTAGCTATCACAATTGAAAGCCGGTTTGTACTTGAAGGCGGTCGCCGGGATAAGCATGAATACCGCTATGCAGGTGAGCTTCACCTGATGAACGGTACATGGTACATCAAGTACGTGGAGCAGGATGAAGCAGGCGAAACAAATGCGACCATGAAAGTGCGACCTGATGAAGTTGTTGTCATTCGCAACGGGCTTGTATCGATGCGGCAGTCGTTCCGTCCGGGTGTTCCGACAAGTGGAATTTTTGAAAGCATGGCAGGTCCGATGCAGATGGACACGGAGACAACCGACGTTCGCGTGGAATACGACGAAGAAGGGTATTTATGCGAAGCAGTCTGGAATTATACCCTGTTTTTAAATGAGCAGGAAGTGGGGCGCTACATGGTAACATGCAGTTTGCAGCGCAAACGATAAGGATATAGAGAATAAAGGAGGCATACCTTGTGAGTATTGTAGAGCAGATGAAAAGCACGATTGTGGAACAAATCAAGCAGGCGGTTAGCAAGGCTGGAATCGTCGAAGCAGGACAGATTCCGGATTTTGTCCTGGAATTGCCGAAGGATAAGCAGCATGGAGATTACGCAACAAATATCGCGATGCAGTTAACCCGCATCGCGCGCAAAAACCCGCGCCAGATCGCAGAACAAATCGTTGAAGCGATTGATAAGGAAGCCGCAAGCATTGCCAAAATCGAGATTGCGGGACCTGGCTTTATTAACTTTTATATGGACAACCGTTACCTGACGAATGTGGTCGGACAGGCTATCAAAGCAGGCGATACATATGGTCGCACAAATGCGGGCAACGGTAAAAAAGTACAGGTTGAGTTTGTCAGTGCGAATCCGACAGGAAGCCTGCACTTGGGCCATGCGCGTGGTGCTGCGTTCGGGGATGCGCTGTGCAATGTACTTGATCTCGCAGGATACGCAGTCTCCCGTGAATACTATATTAACGATGCGGGCAACCAGATCGTGAACCTTGCCCGTTCGATTGAAGCTCGCTATTTCCAGGCGCGTGGTGAAGAGCGTGACATGCCGGAAGATGGCTATTACGGACAGGATATTATCGAATTCGGCAAAGAGCTGGCAGCTAAAGACGGCGACAAATATGCGAAGATGAGCGACGAAGAGCGCTTCACATTCTTCCGTAACTGGGGCCGTGATAAAGAACTGGAGAAAATCAAGATTGACCTGGCTGATTTCCGTGTGAAATTCGACGAATGGTTCAGTGAAACATCCTTGTATGAAACAGACGAAGTGGAGCGTATTGTTGAAGTGCTGCGTGAAAAAGGCTATGTGTATGACGAAGACGGCGCAACATGGCTTCGCTCCACTGACTTTGGTGATGACAAAAACCGCGTGCTGATTAAGCAGGATGGCTCGTATACGTACCTGACGCCGGACATTGCCTACCACCAGAACAAATTCAATCGTGGCTTTGACCAGTTGATCAACATCTGGGGAGCGGATCATCATGGCTACATCCCGCGTATGAAAGCAGCGATGCAGTGCCTGGGTTACGATGCAGATCAGCTCGTTGTTCTCATCAATCAGATGGTTAGCTTGTATCAGGGCGGCGAGAAAGTAAAAATGTCGAAACGTACGGGCAAAGCGGTAACGATGCGCGATCTGATGGAAGAAGTAGGAACGGATGCAACGCGTTACTTCTTCACAATGCGCAGCCAGGACGCCCATCTGGATTTTGACATGGATCTTGCGGTGTCCAAGTCCAACGAGAACCCGGTATTCTATGTGCAGTATGCCCATGCACGTATTTGCAGCATCTTCCGCCAGGCGGCTGAGCAAGGCATCGAAATCGACCTGTCCAAAGCAGATTTTAGCGGCATGACAAGCGAGAAAGAAATCGACCTGCTCAAGCATATTGGTGAATTCCCGCAGGAAGTGGCGGGTGCGGCTGAAGCGCTGGCACCACATCGTATTGTTCGCTATGTACATGAGCTGGCGGCGTTGCTGCACAGCTTCTACAACGCGGAGCGTGTGATTACAGAAGATGCTGGCTTAACACAAGCGCGTCTTGCGCTTATGAAAGCCGTTCAGACTACGATTGCAAACGCTCTTTGTCTCATCGGTGTATCAGCACCGGAACGCATGTAAGAATATAAAATCTAGGACTAACCCGATTTCTTTTATGGAAATCGGGTTTTGTTTTGTGAAAAAATGAAATTTTGCATCCGATAATAGTATGTATGTAGTAAGAGAATAGATATTTGCTATTTATGCTGCATGACTTTGTTGTTGGATAAGGGGCTATTACAACGATGTATAAACAAAAAAAGAAAAGCATTCGTAGTAAGTTGATCTGGGCATTTGCTGTTATTTTACTTGTGCCAAGTCTTTTGATAGGGATTACATCCTATATGACAGCAAAAGAAAAAGTAGAAGACCAGCTCATCCAGAGCGCTAAGCAGAATGTTGTACTGCTGGATCGTTTGCTTACGAGCACAATAGAACCGGAGTTAAGGGATGTAAAGCATCTTGCCTCTCTTGTGCATGGTACGACATTTCAGGGAGAAGAGCGGAATGCAATTCAGAAAAGTTTAGAGGGGTTTCAGGCGCTTCATCCAGAGTTGATGCATACATTTGTAGGGGCGGCGAACGGTCAGATGCTGCTGGCACCGTATGAAAAGCTTGCGGACGATTATGATCCGCGCACACGTCTCTGGTACAAGCAGGCGGTTGAGCATCCAGGTCAAATTATTATTACAGAGCCGTATGTAGACGCTGCTTCCAAAGATGAAGTTGTCACCATTGCTGTTCAGTCTTATGACCAAAAAAGTGTGGTAGGAATTGATCTGAATTTGAGGGCGCTGGCAGAAAGTGTGAAGCAGGTGAAGGTCGGAAATGAAGGGTATGCGTTTCTGACTGATAGCACCCGTAAATATATCGTACACCCGACACAAAAGTCGGGAACTGAAGCATCCGGGTCACCGACTGAGAAAATGTTTGCGTCGACGTCGGGGGAGTTCGAATATGAATGGGAAGGCCATGAGCGCCGGATGTTTTTTACAACGAATAAGCTGACCGGATGGAAAGTGGCCGGCACAATGTATGTGGATGAAGCAAAGAAAGAAGCACATCCGATCTTTGTGACACTATTTGTTGTGCTGGCTGTATCACTACTGTATGGGGGCATTCGCAGCTTTTTTGTGATTCGTTCCATTGTTCGCCCGCTGCGGGCATTGAATAAAGCGGCACATCGGGTCAGTGAAGGGAATTTAACAGAGAGAATTGATACACATTCCAATGATGAATTTGGTGAGTTGGCGGAGAGTTTTAATCATATGAGCGATTCCTTGCAGATGGTACTACGGGAGGTACAGGAACAATCCGATCATCTCGCATCCTCTTCCCGTCAGCTTACAGAAGGAGCGAATCAGACGAGCCGTGCTACCGAGCAAATAACGGAAGTCATTCAGGAAGTGGCAGCAGACTCGGATAAGCAGGTGGAACGCATCGAGAGGGCATCGGGGACGGTTGCGGACATGTCGAACCGAGCGTCATCAATTGCAGAACAGGCGCGGGGGGTAACAGCATCGGCATCACAGGCAGTTGATATGGCGGAAGAAGGGAATCGCGTTCTGCAAAAAGCGGTGCACCAGATGCACTCAGTAAATGGAACGATGCAGGAGTTGGAACACGTGATTAAAAACCTGGGCCAGCGCTCAGATGAAATCGGCAAAATCGTTGAAGTCATTACGACCATTTCCGGTCAGACGAATCTGCTTGCACTCAATGCGGCGATTGAGGCAGCTCGTGCTGGAGAACATGGGCGTGGTTTTGCGGTGGTAGCGGACGAAGTGCGTGTGCTGGCCGAGCAGTCTACACAGTCCGCCGCGCAGATTGCGGTACTGATCAGTACGATTCAACAGGAGACAGAGATGGCTGTCCAATCGATGGCAGCAAGCTCACGGGAAGTGGCGGCTGGCATGGATGTAGTCGATACAGCTGGACAACTATTTGGAACGATTCGCGGTTCTGTAGCGGGCGCAGCCAGCCAGTTTCAGGAGGTGGCTGTAGCTGTTGAACAGATGGCGGCACATACAGGGGAGATTGTTCGCGTATTTGAAGGCATGGAACAGCTAACTTCCGAGACAGCGTCTGGTATGCAGACGGTCTTTGCCTCGACGGAAGAGCAGCTTGCTTTCATGCAGGAGATTAGCGCATCTGCAGCCTCTCTTTCCCAAATGGCTGCCGAGCTTCAAGGGCTATTGCGTAAATTTGAAATTTCATAAGCGAAGAAAACGGATGCCTCGATGTTACTGTTGAGGCACCCGTTTTATTGTTCTGGCTATACCAGGCCTTATTCAAATTTTAAACTTCACCACGTCATCTTGTAAGGCATGTGCGATCGTGCTTGTTGATATTTCTGTAGGAATATGGCCCAATTGCAAGCTGTAATGTTCTCTTGGAATAAAATTTATAATTATTTTGGCTAGATTAAATCATAAAAAAGATATAGAATATTCTCATACCTAGGAGTGGATTTTTTGTGGAGCCTATCTGACTGAATGGTCATTCATATTTGTGGATTGCGGTTCTGTGGAAGCTTCAACAACGAGAAGGAGATGAGAAACGATGAATACTGCTCTATCGCTGCTTAATTTGCTTGCATTCTTTGCAGTAACGGGCTATGCGGTGTATTTGTTCGCTCAGCTTGTATACAGCCGAGTAACATACATCAAGCTTGGTCGTGCAGGTGATTTGCGCGAAGACGCCTCCGAGAAAGTGAATCAGTTTCTGGTTAACGTTTTTGGACAGAGAAAACTATTAAAAGATTCCAAAAGCGGCGTCATGCACCTTGTACTTTTTTATGGCTTCCTGTTAGTTCAGTTTGGAGCCATTGATCTGATCTGGAAGGGGCTTAAACCAGGTTCCCATCTTCCATTTGGGTCGGCATATCCGTACTTTTTGTTACTTCAGGAGATTGTTGTCGTTGCGATTTTACTTTCTATTTTCTACGCATGGTATCGTCGTAATGTTGAAAAATTAAAGCGCTTAAAACGTGGCTGGAAAGCAAATCTTGTTGTCTGGCTGATTACAACGTTAATGATCAGTACGTTATTTGCGGAAGCGACAGAAATGATCTGGTTGCATGCAGACAAAGTAGCGTATCATTCCACACAGCCGATCGCATCGAGCATTGCGGTTCTGTTGAGTGGTATCGGTTCGACAGCAGCAGGTGCTTTATTTTACGTGTTCTGGTGGACTCACTTGCTGACGCTTTTATTCTTCCTTGTATACATTCCGCAGGGCAAGCACGCGCATTTGCTGTTTGCACCGTATAACTGGCTGATGAAAGACAAATCCCGTCCGCCAAGTAAACTGACAGCGCTTGACTTCGAGAAGCTGGAAGAAGAAGGTGCGGAAGAGTTTGGGGTTGGCCGCATTGAGAATTTTACGCAAAATCAGCTTATCGATCTGTATGCCTGCGTAGAGTGTGGGCGATGCACGAGCATGTGTCCGGCAGCAGGCACAGGTAAAACATTGTCTCCGATGGATCTCATCGTGAAAATGCGTGATCATCTGACGGACAAAGGGGCGGCGATTACAGGTCGTACACCGTGGTTGCCGGCAAGTGTCTTTAAAGACATGAAGGGCAACGAGTTGGCGATGCAGGCGGCTGTAGCCAATGTAGCGGGTGATGAAGTTGCAGTTGCGACAGAGGGTTCGTCCGCTCTCAAAATTGATTATGATGTAAACCTGATCGGCGATGTTATTACGGAAGAAGAACTGTGGGCTTGTACGACATGCCGCAACTGTGAAGATCAGTGCCCGGTGGCGAATGAACACGTTGAGAAAATTGTCGACATGCGCCGCTACCTTGTTATGACAGAAGGACAGATGCCAGCCGATGCACAGCGTGCGCTGAGCAACATTGAGCGTCAGAGCAATCCGTGGGGGATTAACCGGAAAAACCGCATCAACTGGCGTGAAGGTATTGAAGATTTGGTGCCAACAGCGAAGGATGCGGACGAGTTCGACTACCTGTTCTTTGTTGGATCAATGGGATCGTTTGATAATCGTTCCATTAAGATCACCCAGTCGTTTATCCGTGTTATGCACAAGGCGGGCATCAAGTTTGCTATTCTCGGTAATGAGGAGAAAAACTCAGGTGATACACCACGTCGCCTTGGTAACGAGATGCTGTATCAAGAGCTGGCGATGGAAAATATCGCAAGCTTTGAAAAGTACGGTGTGAAGAAGATCGTCACGATGGACCCACACGCATACAATACAATTAAGAGCGAGTATCCGGACTTCGGTCTCGAAGGGGTGGAAGTATACCACCATACAGAAGTTCTGGCGAAGTGGATCAAAGAAGGCCGCCTGAATCCGGTGAATGAAGTGAATGAGCGTGTGACGTACCATGACTCTTGCTACCTGGGTCGTTACAACGAAGTGTACAATCCGCCGCGCGACATTCTGTCTGCGATTCCGGGCGTACAGATCGTTGAGATGGAGCGTTCCGGCTGCGACAGCATGTGCTGTGGTGCAGGTGGCGGTATGATGTGGCAGGAAGAGCACCAAGGTACACGTGTAAACATTGCGCGTACAGAACAGGCTCTCGCTGTGAATCCGACCACAATCGGAAGCGCATGCCCATACTGTCTGACGATGCTGTCTGACGGTACAAAAGCAAAAGAAATGGAAGAGAAAGTTCAGACACTCGACCTCGTAGAAATTTTGGAAAAAGCATTATAATTTAATCTTTTTTATTTAGTTGAATATTGATAAAATAAAAACAAATAGGGATACCCGGCGGTTACTAAGTCGCCGGGCTTCTCTTAAAGCTTATACTGACCGAGCAATCGCTCATTTTTGATAATCCTTAGTTTGAGTTACAAAACGAGAGGGGCAATAAGTATGAAAAAGTCTGTAATCGTCAGCGCAGCCCGCACACCATTCGGCAAGTTCGGAGGTAGCCTTAGTTCTTTGCAAGCAGTTGATTTAGGTGGAATTGTCATCAAGGAAGCAGTTGAACGTGCAGGTATTCAGCCGGAGCAAGTGGATGAATTGATTATGGGTATGGTTTTGCAAGGCGGTGCCAAGCAGATTCCATCCCGTCAGGCAGCTCGCAAGGCAGGATTGCCGTGGGAAGTACAGACAGAGACAATTAACAAAGTATGTGCTTCCGGCTTACGCAGCGTAACACTTGCGGACCAGATCATTCGTGCAGGAGATGCGGACGTTATTGTGGCAGGTGGCATGGAAAGCATGAGCAATGCGCCATACATTTTGCCGAATGCACGCTGGGGCATGCGTATGGGCGACGGCAAGGCGGTCGACTTGATGCTTAATGACGGTCTTACAGACGCATACGACGGCAAACATATGGCTGTACATGGCAGCAACGTAGCGGCTGAATTTGAGATTGCTCGCGAGGCACAGGATGAGTGGGCACTCCGTAGCCAGCAGCGTGCGGCGGAAGCGATGAGAGCAGGCAGATTTAACGATGAGATCGTGCCGGTTCCAGTACCGCAACGCAAAGGCGATCCAATTCTGATTGACACGGACGAATCGCCACGCGAGACGAGCATCGAACAATTAGCAAAGCTGTCTCCAGTCTTTACAAAAGACGGCTCCATCACAGCAGGTAACGCACCGGGTGTAAACGATGGCGCAGGTGCACTTGTTGTAATGTCCGAAGAGAAAGCAGAAGAGCTTGGTGCAAAACCACTCGCGACCATTCTCGGTCATGCAGCGGTTGGACAGGAAGCACCTTATATTGCGACTACACCAGGACTCGCGATTAATAAGCTTCTTAAGAAAACAGGCTACACCATTGATCAAATTGATCTGTTTGAAGTGAATGAAGCATTTGCAGCCGTTGTCCTCACAAGCGGAAAAATCGCAGGATGGGACCCGGAAAAAGTGAACGTTAACGGCGGTGCGATCGCATTCGGTCACCCAATCGGCGCGAGTGGCTCCCGCATTTTGATGACGCTCATTTATGAACTGCGCCGTCGTGGCGGTGGTCTGGGCATCGCAGCAATTTGCTCCGGTGCAGCACAGGGCGATGCGATTCTGGTAGAAGTTCCAAGGGTGTAAGTTGAGAATTTTGTGACATATTTGATATAGTGATAAGGAACGAGTATACCGTGGTGGTAGCTGCGTAAATTGCCCTCGTCTGCTGGCTGTCGTTCGCCTATAGCATTCAAGAGTCGCAGGAGAAAAACCGTTTACCTCTGGCACGAAAACCAAGTGCCAAAAGATAAAAAAGACTGCAAGCCAATACGAACTTTTCGTATTCAACCGTAGGAACTACGGGGGTAGCCTGCTTATCTTCGCTCGTTGGAGCGTTCAGCGCAGGAATCTCGTTACTTTAGTGATGAGAGGTTCAATTCCCTACGATATATACAAGGAGTGGAGAACCCATGGAAGTAAAAACATTTATGGTTGTAGGCGCAGGTCAGATGGGAAGCGGCATTGCACAAGTAGCGGCACAGGCAGGACTGAACGTTATCCTGCATGATGTAAAAGACGAATTTGTGAACCGTGGCCTTGGTGTGATTACGAAGAATCTCACACGTGATGTAGAAAAAGGACGCAAGACAGAAGAAGAGAAACAGGCGATCCTTGGCCGCATCAAGCCGTCTACAGACATCAACAACGCAAAAGACATCGACTTCGTTGTCGAAGCGATCATTGAAAACATGGAAGTCAAAACACAGCTGTTCAAGCAGCTTGATGAGCTTGCACCTGCGCACGCCATTCTTGCGAGTAACACGTCCTCGCTCCCGATCACAGAGATTGCAGCGGTAACGAAACGTCCGGAGCAAGTGATCGGTATGCACTTTATGAATCCGGTTCCTGTTATGAAGCTGATCGAAGTGATTCGCGGTCTGGCTACTTCGGATGAGACATACAAAATCGTAGCAGAACTGTCCGAGAAGATGAACAAGACAGCGGTGGAAGTAAACGACTTCCCTGGCTTTGTATCCAACCGTGTTCTGCTTCCGATGATCAATGAAGCAATCTACTGTGTATACGAAGGCGTTGCAACACCGGAAGCAATTGATGATGTAATGAAAATGGGCATGAACCATCCGATGGGTCCACTGACACTCGCTGACTTTATTGGGCTTGATACGTGCCTCTATATCATGGAAGTGCTGCATGAAGGCCTAGGAGATTCCAAATACCGTCCATGCCCGTTGCTGCGCAAATATGTAAAAGCAGGCTGGCTCGGACGTAAATCAGGTCGCGGCTTCTACGTATACGAATAGATACACGTAACAGGCACATGGCAGGTGCTTTTCCAGCTAGAGCAGACAGATCGATCCAAGGAGGATAAACCATGCATTTACAATTTACAGAAGAGCAAGATATGATGCGCAAGATGGTGCGCGACTTTGCGCGTGAGGAGATTGCACCGCAGATCGAAAAAATGGAAGAGAACGATGAATTCCCATATGAGATCATTCGTAAGATGGGAGAATACGGTCTGATGGGGATTCCGATTCCAGAAGCATACGGCGGTTCAGAAGCGGATTTCATCTCGTATATCATTGCCATTAATGAAATTTCCAAAGTAAGCCCGACAGTAGGAGTAATTCTCTCTGTACACACTTCGGTTGGAACGAACCCGATTTTGTACTTCGGGAATGAAGAGCAGAAGAAGAAGTATGTGCCGAAGCTTGCGACAGGTGAATACATTGGTGCGTTTGCGTTAACGGAACCAAGTGCAGGCTCTGATGCAGCGGGCATGCGAACAACGGCTGTGAAGCAGGGCGATAAATATATTTTGAACGGCTCCAAGATTTTTATTACGAATGGTGGTGCGGCAAGTACGTACATCGTATTTGCGGTAACAGATTCATCCAAAGGACCAAAAGGGATTTCTGCTTTCATTGTAGAAAAAGATACACCAGGGTTTACTGTAGGCAAAAAAGAGAAGAAAATGGGTCTGCACGGTTCGAGTACAACCGAGCTCATTTTCGATAATGCGGAAGTGCCAGCAGCAAATCTACTTGGCGAAGAGGGCATGGGCTTTACTATCGCGATGGCTAACCTTGATGTTGGTCGGATCGGGATTGCTTCACAGGGTCTTGGGATTGCGGAAGGTGCGCTTGAGCATGCGATTGCGTATGCCAAAGAGCGTGTTCAGTTCGGCAAACCGATTGCAGCGCAGCAGGGAATCGGCTTCAAACTCGCAGATATGGCAACACAGACAGAAGCGGCTCGTATGCTTGTATACCGTGCGGCAGCGCTGCGTAATGCAGGCGTGAAGTGCGGATTGGAAGCATCAATGGCGAAGAAGTTCGCAACCGACACGGCTATGAAGGTAACCACAGAAGCGATCCAGGTATTCGGCGGGTATGGATATACGCGTGAATATCCGGTAGAGCGTTTGTTCCGCGATGCTAAAGTTACACAGATTTACGAAGGAACCAACCAGATTCAGCGTCTTGTAATTTCAAAGCACTTACTAAACAAATAATTTGAAGAAATAGGAGTGGAGAGAAATGGACTTTCAACTGTCTGAAGAACACAAAATGCTGCGTCAAATGGTACGTGATTTCGCTGAGAATGAACTAGCTGAAAAAGCAGGCGAACGTGATGAAGAAGAACATTTTGATATGGAAGTATTCCACAAGATGGCAGAACTCGGTCTAACAGGTATTCCGTGGCCGGAAGAGTACGGCGGCGCGGGCTTTGATTATCTGAGCTATGTGATCGCAGTAGAAGAGCTGTCTCGTGTTGATTCCTCTGTAGGGGTTACTTTATCCGCTCATACGTCGTTAGCAGGCTGGCCGATCTATAAGTTCGGTACAGAAGAGCAGAAGCAGAAGTATCTTCGTGCGCTGGCAGAAGGCCGCAGCATGGGTGCATACTGCCTGACAGAGCCGGGTTCTGGTTCGGATGCAGCTGGTATGAAAACTGTTGCGAAGCGTGATGGCGATGATTACATCCTGAACGGGTCCAAAATCTTCATCACAAACGGCGGACTTGCTGACATTTATGTTGTATTTGCAGCGACAAATCAAGAATTGAAACATAAAGGCCAAACCGCTTTCATCGTGACAAGCGATATGCTAGGCTTCAAAGTCGGCAAAAAAGAGAAAAAGCTCGGCATTCGTTCTTCTGCAACAACCGAAATCATCTTCGAAGATTGCCGTGTACCGGCTGAGAACGTTCTCGGCAAAGAAGGAGAAGGTTTCAAAGTGGCAATGATGACGCTTGATGGAGGCCGTAATGGTATCGCTGCACAGGCGGTAGGTATTGCAGATGGCGCTCTGACACATGCTACTGCATATGCAAAAGAGCGCGTGCAGTTCGGCAAGCCGATTGCAGCACAGCAAGGCATTGCCTTCAAGCTGGCTGATATGGCGACAAAAGTAGAAGCAGCACGTCTCCTGACATACCAGGCAGCCGTGCTTGAAGATAAGAAACTCCCATATGGCAAAGCTTCCGCGATGGCGAAGCTGTTCGCGGGTGATATTGCAATGGAAGTAACAACCGATGCGGTGCAAGTATTCGGCGGTTACGGTTACACACGTGAATATCCAGTTGAGCGCTTCATGCGTGATGCCAAGATTACACAGATTTACGAAGGAACAAACGAAATTCAGCGTCTCGTCATTTCAAATTACTTGCTTAAAGACTAGGAAGTGACTGTTGTGCATGAGTTAGTAGAACGCATCTTGCATGGAGATCGCCGGGCGGCTGCCCGGGCGATCTCCTATGTAGAAAGCAATCATCCAGATAAAACACAGGTGCTGCAGGAGCTGTTTCCGCACACCGGCAACTCATTTCTCGTCGGCATCACTGGCTCACCGGGAGCGGGCAAAAGCTCATTTGTTGACAAGCTGATTGGCTATCTTCGTAAAAAAGGTCTGACAGTCGGTATTGTGGCGGTGGACCCAACCAGTCCCTTTACCGGAGGGGCGATTCTGGGCGACCGGATTCGTATGCAGGATCACTTCCTTGATGAGGGGGTATTCATCCGTAGCATGGGGACGCGTGGTAGCCTGGGAGGTCTTGCTCGTTCGACTAAAGAAGCGGTGCGTATTCTTGATGCGTACGGCAAAGACGTGATTATTATCGAGACGGTTGGTGTTGGCCAGTCTGAGCTTGATATTATGAACATTGCCGATACGACAGCCGTCGTGCTCAATCCGGGCGGCGGGGATACGATTCAGGCATTCAAAGCCGGAATTATGGAAATCGCGGACCTGTTTATTCTGAATAAAGCCGATCTTGCGGGAACGGATAAGCTAATGCGCGAGGTTGAACAGATGTTAGATCTTGTAAAACACGATGCGCCATGGCGTCCTCCGATTGTCAAGACGATCTCGCTTCAGAATAAAGGAATTGATGAGGCGTGGCAGGCATTCATCGATCATCAGGAATATTCCAAGCAAAGCGGAGAATGGCAGACGCGCCGGGCTTCTCATTTGCGTGAGGAAGTTATGGAGATCGTGGAGTATGACATGCATCAGATCGTTATGCAACAGCTACGCAGCGATGCATATGCTGAAAGTATGGCGAAAGTTTCAAGCCGCGAGGTCGATCCGTACGAAGTAGCAGGGAAGTTGTTTCAATCACTCGTCCGCGAAAAGTAATGAGCTGAAATTTGTTGCGGATGGCTTTCTTGCCTGCGTATAATAAAAAGAAAAGAAGAGGCCGGTGAGCCTTTTCTTTTTCCTCGCACTCTGAGCATACGCTCAGTCGAGGGTGAAGAGAAGGGGCGATGAGTTGAGAATGGAGCCGAAAAAAGCAATTCCCTCAATGGTCAAAGACCCGAAGTTGATTGAGAAGCGACGGGAGCAAATCGTGGAGGCAGCTGTGGAGCTGTTTATCTCGAAGGGGTTTCACAAGACAACGACGAGAGAAATTTCACGGGCATCCGGATTCAGTATCGGAACATTGTATGAGTACATCGAATCGAAAGAAGACGTACTGTATCTTGTATGTGATGCGATTCATCAGAATATGGAGCGTGGCTTGAAAGAAGTACTCGTGAATGGTGTCAGCGGGGCTGTCATGCTGAAGGCGGCCATTGAGGGATTCTTGCGTGTAATGGATGAGATGCAAGATCGCGTTTTACTGATTTATCAGGAGATCAAATCGCTTCCGAAGGATACCATGAAATATGTCATGGCGAAGGAAGAAGAAATTACGAGCTTTTTTGAAGAGATTCTACACCGTGGGCGCAAGGACGGATCACTGAATATTGATGAACCGTTGGTAAAGCTGATGGCGCACAATATCGTCGTGCTTGGGGAAATGTGGACCTTCCGTCGTTGGAGCCTGCGGAAGAATTATACACTTGAGCAATACACAGAAATTCAGACGTCGTTGATTTTGCATGACCTTACAGGGAAGTAGTAGTCTTTTGTATGAAAAGATAGGGGAAGCAGGCCATTGTTTTCTCCTCTATCTGCTTTTTCTTATCATTTTCCGAAAATGGGGAGGAACTTGAATATGGAAACGACCATTTACCGTCCGAAACACAACGTTCGTTTTGTAACCGCTGCCAGTTTGTTTGATGGACACGACGCTTCTATTAATATCATGCGTCGCATTCTGCAAGCAGGCGGTGTGGAAGTCATTCATCTCGGTCACAACCGTTCTGTAGAGGAAATTGTAAACGCTGCAATTCAAGAAGATGCACAGGGGATTGCGATTAGCTCGTATCAGGGCGGGCACGTAGAGTACTTTAAGTACATTGTTGATTTACTGAAAGAAAAGAATGCTTCTCATATTAAAGTGTTCGGTGGCGGTGGTGGCGTTATCGTTCCTGCTGAAATTCGTGAATTACATGAATATGGTGTTGCACATATCTTCTCACCGGATGACGGGCGTACACTGGGGCTTCAAGGGATGATCAACTCTATGATTGAGCAGACGGATTATCCGACGCCAAAAGAAGTTGAAGAAGAGATCGAAAATTTGAAAAACAAAAGCTGGAACGCTATCGGCCGCCTGATCACACTGGCAGAGGAAAATGTGGAGCGGAAGGATAAAGAGGTAGCGGCTACGCTTGAGAAAGTGCAAGAAATGACGGCAACTGTGCCGGTTCTTGGAATTACAGGTACAGGCGGTGCGGGTAAGAGCTCGCTTACGGATGAACTCGTTCGCCGTTATATTGAGCAGTTCCCGGATAAAACAATTGCGATTCTTTCGGTTGATCCGTCCAAGCAAAAAACGGGTGGGGCACTGCTTGGCGACCGGATTCGCATGAATGCCATTAACTCACCGCGTGTATACATGCGTTCCCTTGCAACCCGTAACTCGCACAGTGAGCTGAGCCAGGCTATTGATGACGCGATTAATATCGTAAAAGCGGCGGGTTATGACTTTATTATCGTAGAAACATCCGGTATCGGCCAGGGCGATGCGAATATCACAAAAGTTTGCGACCTGGCGATGTATGTGATGACAAGTGAATTCGGTGCGCCGACGCAGCTTGAGAAAATTGACATGATTGATTATGCCAATGTTATTGCGATCAACAAGTTTGAGCGACGCGGTTCAGAAGATGCGCAGCGCGATGTGAAAAAGCAGTGGAAGCGCAGCCGCAATTTGTTCGAGATGAATGACGATGATGTACCGGTATATGGCACGATTGCGAGCCAGTTCAACGATCCGGGCACCAATGTGCTGTTTGTGAATCTGATGCGAATTGTGGGCGAGAAAACCGCAACAGAATGGCCGACAACCATTAATATTTCTGGTGATCAGAAATCGAAGAAGAACTATATCATTCCGTCTGACCGTATTCATTATCTGGCGGAAATTGCAAATACAACACGTGATTATAAGAAGTTCACCGAACAACAGGTGCAGATTGCCCGCAAGCTGTATCAGTTGAAAGGAACAAAAGAAGAATTTGCGAAGCAGACGGGTGAGATGGCAGAAGAACTGCTTAAGCAGCTCGATGTATGCATTGCGCACTATGAAGAGAAGGTTCATCCGGAAACGAAAAAAATTCTGGATAACTGGAGTAGCATTAAAGAAGCGTACCGGCAGGATGAACTGGTTACGAAAGTTCGTGATAAAGAAATCCGAACACAGCTGTACACCACATCGCTGTCCGGCACGCGTATTTCAAAAGTGGCACTGCCGAAGTTCGAAGACTGGGGTGAAATTGTTCGCTGGGTCATGAGCGAGAATCTACCAGGCTACTTCCCATACACCGCAGGCGTATTCCCGTTCAAGCGTGACGGGGAGGACCCGAAGCGCCAGTTTGCGGGCGAAGGTACGCCGGAGCGTACGAACCGTCGCTTCCACTATTTATCTAAAGACGATGACGCCAAGCGTTTGAGTACAGCATTTGATAGTGTAACGCTATATGGTGAAGACCCGGACTACCGCCCGGACATCTACGGAAAAATCGGTACGAGCGGCGTGAGCATCTGCACACTGGACGATATGAAGAAGCTGTATGACGGCTTCGACCTGTGCCATCCATCTACCTCTGTATCCATGACGATCAATGGACCGGCTCCGATCATTCTGGCGATGTACATGAATACGGCAGTCGAACAGCAAGTAAAACTGTTCGTAGAAGCGAACGGCCACGAGCCGAGCGCGGACGAAATGGTAAAAATTAAGGCAGATACACTGCGCAACGTACGCGGTACGGTGCAGGCTGATATTTTGAAAGAAGACCAGGGTCAGAATACGTGCATCTTCTCGACGGAATTCGCGCTGAAGATGATGGGTGACATTCAGGAATACTTCATTCAAAACTATGTCCGCAACTACTACTCGGTTAGTATTTCTGGCTATCATATCGCGGAAGCTGGCGCAAATCCGATTTCCCAGCTGGCGTTCACGCTCGCAAACGGATTCACGTATGTCGAGTACTACTTGAGCCGTGGTATGAACATTGATGATTTCGCGCCAAATCTGTCGTTCTTCTTTAGCAATGGCCTTGATCCGGAATATTCTGTGCTCGGTCGTGTAGCACGCCGTATCTGGTCAACGGTGATTAAGAACAAATACGGTGGCAACGAGCGCAGCCAGAAGCTGAAATATCATATCCAGACGTCCGGGCGCTCTCTGCACGCGCAGGAAATGGATTTCAATGACATTCGTACGACATTACAGGCGCTCATGGCGATTTATGACAACTGCAATTCGCTTCATACGAACGCATATGACGAGGCGATTACAACACCAACGGAGAATTCGGTGCGTCGCGCGATGGCGATTCAGATGATTATCACCAAAGAGCTTGGTCTGGCGAAGAATGAAAACTCGCTACAGGGCTCGTTTATTCTTGAGGAGTTGACCGATCTTTTAGAAGAAGCTGTTCTGACCGAATTCCAGCGTATTAGCGATCGCGGTGGCGTGCTTGGCGCGATGGAAACACAGTATCAGCGCAGCAAGATTCAAGAGGAGTCTCTTTACTATGAGACACTCAAGCACAACGGGGATCTGCCAATCATCGGTGTAAATACGTTCCTGAATCCGAATTCAACAGAAGAAGATTACGAGATCGAGTTGGCGCGTTCGACAGAAGAAGAAAAGCAGCAGCAAATCACTAACCTGCGTGCCTTCCAGGAGAGACATAAAGATGCCGCTTCAACAGCGCTTGCTCGCCTGAAAGAAGTAGCGTACAGCAATGGCAATATTTTTGCCGAGCTGATGGAGACTGTGAAGGTAGCGAGTCTGGGACAGATTACAGGTGCGCTTTACGAAGTAGGCGGCCAATACCGACGTAACATGTAATTGATGTGGTGAGTGTAAAAGCTGTGCGTATTCTTTTCTGGCAGAGAAGAGTTGACTGTCCGCTCCATTGAAAGCTGCGCTGGTCTGTCAAACATCTGGGTAGCTCAATGATGGAGACAATGACAGCCCTAATCGCGCACCTTTCAATTACGCTAGGGAAAGAAAAGAAAGGCACGAGCTTTTACACTCCCACATCCCGATAGTTTTAGAAAGCTAAGCTCACGTAGAAATAGCGTGGGCTTAGCTTCGTTGCAAGAAAGACAACACGCAGTGAAAACAAATATTCCTCACTTTGTAACACTACTTCCTCCGCCCACTTGCTTTTTAACGTCTAAATTGTATAAAATAAGGAATGCTGAATACTAGGGATACTATGCGTGCATGTCATAGACAGCCGCTGTTCGAAATATATGCCAAGAAGGGAAGTGCTCCGGGTGAGTAATGCGTTAAACCTTGAAGCAGAACAATTAAAAGAAATAGCGATGGTTGACCTTGCCTATCGTCTTCTTACACAAACGAAAAAACCAACGAATTATCGCGAGCTGTTTAATGACCTTGTTGAAATGAAAGGCATGTCCAAAGAACAGGCCATGGACATCATCGCGCAGGTGTACACAGAAATCAACCTGGATGGACGCTTCATCTGTCTCGGCGAAAACATGTGGGGTCTGAAGCGCTGGTACCTCGTTGAAACACAGGAAGAATCAGCAGAAGGTGGATTCCGCGGAAAATTCTTGCTGGATGATTTCGACGATGATGATGATCTGGATGAAGAATATGATGAGGTTGAGGAAACCGATCTTATTACAACTGGTGACGATGAAGAGGATGAAGATCTGGACGCTGATTTTGATGAAGAAGAGGAGTCAGATGAAGAGTTCAGTGACGAAGACGACGATGAAGCAGATTCTGATGAAGATGACGAAAATCTTGACATGTAAGATTGGGAAAGATAAAATACTTTTTGGGCTTTAAAAGTTGACGAATACGTTAGTCACGAAAAACAAAAGTGCCCTTCCGACGTGCTCGGCTAGGGAGTGCTTTTGTTTTTTTGTTTTTGTAGATGTTTTTCATACTAGAGGTAGTTTTGTGGAAAAGTATTGAATGGGCAAAGAAAGAGGGGTTACTTGTATGGCAAAGTATATATTCGTAACAGGTGGGGTTGTATCCTCACTTGGCAAAGGGATTACAGCGGCGTCACTCGGTCGCCTTTTGAAGAACCGTGGGCTTCAGGTGACGATCCAAAAATTTGACCCGTATATTAACGTGGATCCGGGGACAATGAGCCCGTATCAGCATGGTGAAGTATTCGTAACGGAAGATGGAGCGGAAACGGACCTCGACCTTGGGCACTATGAACGTTTTATTGACATTAACCTGAATTCCAACAGCAACGTGACAACAGGTAAAATCTATTCTTCTGTTATCACAAAAGAGCGACGTGGTGATTATCTCGGTGGTACCGTTCAAGTTATTCCGCATATCACAAACGAAATCAAAGAGCGTGTTTTCCGTGCGGGACGTGAAGCGAATGTGGATGTAGTGATTACCGAGATTGGCGGTACAGTGGGCGATATCGAAAGCTTACCGTTCCTAGAAGCCATTCGCCAGATCAAAAGTGATGTGGGCCGTGATAATGTCATGTACATTCACTGTACACTCATGCCGTATCTGAAAGCTGCAGGCGAGCTGAAAACAAAGCCGACTCAGCATAGCGTAAAAGAACTGCGCAGCTTAGGTATTCAGCCAAACGTAATTGTTTGCCGTACTGAGCATTCAATCTCGCAGGATATGAAAGATAAGCTTGCATTATTCTGTGATATTGATCCAAAAGCGGTTGTGGAATGTGTTGATGCAGACTCCCTGTATGAAGTTCCACTTATGCTGAAAGATCAGGGGCTTGACGATTATGTATGCAATCATCTGAATCTCACATGTCCAGAAGCGGACATGACAGACTGGATGAAGCTTCTGCATAAAGTTAAAAACCTGTCTCACACTACAACGATCGCGATGGTTGGTAAATATGTAGCCCTGCATGACGCATACATCAGTATCGCAGAAGCACTGTACCATGCAGGTTATGAAAATGATACAGACGTTAAAATCGAATGGGTTGACGCCGAAGAAGTGTACGAGCATAACGTAGCTGAAATGCTTGGTCATGTAGATGGTATTCTCATTCCAGGTGGCTTCGGTGACCGTGGTGTGGAAGGGAAAATTATCGCAACGAAGTATGCGCGTGAAAACAAGGTTCCGTTCTTTGGTATTTGCCTTGGTATGCAGGTGGCAGTTATTGAGTTTGCGCGTCACGTGGTAGGCTTACAAGACGCGAATAGCTCGGAGATTAACCCAGCTACTCCGTACCCAGTTATCGACATTCTGCCTGATCAGAAAGACATTGAGAACCTCGGCGGCACCATGCGCCTCGGCCTGTATCCGTGTAAAGTGGAGAAAGACACTATGGCTCATGCTGCTTATGGCGAAGATCTCGTATATGAACGCCACCGCCATCGTTATGAGTTCAACAACGAGTACAGAGAGCAGCTTCAAAAAGCAGGTCTGCGCGTAAGTGGTACATCTCCGGATGGCCGATTGGTTGAAGTAGTAGAAATACCAGAACACCCTTGGTTCTTAGCGGGTCAGTTCCATCCGGAATTCGCATCCCGTCCGAACCGTCCACAGCCGCTGTTCCGTGACTTTGTTGGTGCGGCTTTACAACTGAAAAAGTAATTTTTATAAGGAGAAGGGACAGGCTTATACGCCTGCCCCTTTTTTTGTAAAAATAAAAAAGGATTTTGTAGGAAAGCAGCGAATGTATAAGGTCAAACATTTGCTAATTGTGTAGAGTTGTTTTGATATGGTAAGAATGAAGGGGGAGATAGCGTGGAAAATAAAAAAGTGCTGATTGTGGATGATCAGTATGGAATTCGCGTGTTGCTGTTTGAGGTATTCGGCAAAGAAGGCTACCGGACATTTCAAGCCGCAAACGGGAAGCAAGCGCTCGAGATCGTTGTGAATGAAGCACCGGACCTGGTCATTCTTGATATGAAAATACCTGGCATGGATGGCTTAGAAATTCTAAAAGAAATTAAAAAAATCGCCCCGGATACAAAAGTCATCATGATGACAGCGTATGGCGAGTTAGATATGATTAAAGAGGCTACTCAATTGGGTGCGCTTACACACTTTACGAAGCCGTTTGATATTGACGAGCTGCGAGCTGCGGTGAATAACCAACTCGCATGCTAAACCGGCATTGTGCTATAATAAACAATGTTTGCAAGGTATGTGCGATAAAACAAGGAGGACTTTACATATGCCATTAGTTTCGATGACAGATATGTTGAAGAAGGCCGTACTCGGAAAATATGCGGTCGGCCAATTTAACCTGAATAACCTGGAGTTTACACAGGCAATTTTGCAGGCTGCACAGGAAGAAAATGCTCCTGTCATCCTTGGGGTAAGTGAAGGGGCAGCGCGGTATATGGGCGGCTTCAAGCTGGTCGTTGTTATGGTAGAAGCGCTAATGGAAGAATACAACATTACTGTTCCGGTTGCCATTCATCTCGACCATGGCTCTTCTTTTGAGAAATGTATGGAAGCGATCCATGCCGGATTTACATCTGTTATGATTGACGGATCACACTATCCGCTTGAAGAGAACATCGCGCTCACAAAGCGTGTGATTGATGTGGCTCATTCACTTGGAATTTCTGTAGAAGCGGAACTTGGCCGCATTGGTGGACAGGAAGATGATCTTGTCGTGAATGATGCAGAAGCGATGTATGCTGTTCCGTCTGAATGCGATCAACTCGTACGTGAGACGAAGGTAGATTGCTTTGCGCCAGCACTCGGTTCTGTACACGGTCCATACAAAGGCAAACCGAACCTTGGTTTTGACCGTATGGAAGAAGTGATGAAGCTGACAGGTGTTCCGCTCGTTCTGCACGGGGGTACAGGTATCCCAACAGATGATATCAAGCGTGCGATTTCACTTGGAACAGCCAAAATTAACGTAAATACAGAGAATCAGATCGCAGCTTCTGCGACTGTGCGCAAAGTTTTGGAAGAAAAACCGGATGTGTATGATCCGCGTAAATATCTCGGACCAGCACGCGACACGATCAAGGAAACGGTAAAAGCAAAGATCCGCGAATTCGGCAGCAGTAACCAGGCCTAGAAGAAGGAGCGTACTATGAAATTTTTTATCGATACGGCAAACGTAAATGAGATTCGTGAAGTAAACGAGTGGGGCGTACTGGCAGGTGTCACGACAAACCCGTCACTTGTTGCCAAGGAAGGCCGTGACTTTGAGGAAACACTGAAAGAAATCATCGATATTGTGGATGGACCGATTAGCGCCGAAGTCATTAGTCTTGAAGTGGACGGAATGATTGAAGAAGGCGAGAAGCTCTCCTCTCTTTCTAAAAATATTGTCATTAAAGTTCCAATGACGGTAGAAGGCTTGAAAGCCGTTAAATATTTTACAAAGAAAAAGATCAAAACGAATGTGACGCTTGTTTTCTCGGCGACACAGGCGCTTCTTGCGGCGCGTGCGGGCGCGACATACGTCTCTCCGTTCCTTGGCCGCCTCGATGATATTTCACATGATGGTCTGCAGCTCATCTCTGACATCTCTGATATTTTTACAATTCATAGCATTGATACAGAGATCATCTCGGCAAGCGTTCGTCATCCGATTCATGTTGTAGAATGTGCGAAGCTTGGCGCTGACATTGCAACCATCCCGTACGCAACTTTCAAACAAATGGTGAAACATCCGTTAACAGACCACGGAATTGAACGTTTTCTTGCAGATTGGGAAAAAGCGCAGCAAAAATAATACAGGAAAAAGCACCTTTTCGATTTTTTCATCAGAAAAGGTGCTTTTTCCCATTGAGTAAGGAGAATCAACCTGTGGAGAAGCTGTTCATTCGAGGCGGGCATAAGCTTCGAGGGCGTGTGCAGATCAGTGGAGCGAAAAACAGCGCCGTTGCGCTCATTCCTGCCGCTATTCTCGCTGCTTCCGAAGTTGTGCTAGATAACGTGCCGGACATTAGTGACGTACAGATTTATACGGAGATTTTGGAAGATTTGGGCGCGACAGTAGTCCGTGATAACGACATGCTGCGCATTGATTCTTCCAAAATGGTGGCGAAACCAATGCCGAATGGCAAGATCAAAGAGCTGCGTGCTTCTTACTACTTGATGGGTGCGATGCTTGGCCGATTCGGCGAGGCGACAATCGGAATGCCGGGCGGATGTAATCTGGGCCCACGCCCGATTGACCAGCATATCAAAGGGTTTGAAGCACTCGGAACCGTATTGTCTCATGAGCGCGGGTCCCTGCACCTTGAAGGGAAGAACATGGTCGGAACACGTGTCTATCTCGATGTTGTCAGTGTAGGGGCTACGATCAATATCATGCTGGCTGCCTGCCGGGCAAAAGGGCGTACCGTCATTGAGAATGCGGCGAAAGAACCGGAGATTATCGATGTGGCCACACTGCTGAATGCTATGGGAGCAAGTATCAAAGGTGCTGGCACAGATGTGATCCGGATTGATGGGCGCCAGGAGCTACACAGTTGCCGACATTCGATTATCCCGGACCGAATCGAAGCAGGCACATACATGATCGCGGCGGCTGCGACGGGAGGCGATGTCGTAATCGACAATATCATTCCTCGTCATCTCGAATCTCTCACAGCCAAATTGCGAGAGATGAACGTAGAGATCGAAGAAGAAGACGATGCGATTCGTGTGCGGGGCGGCGGTGATTATGTAGGGATTGATATCAAAACCCTTCCGTATCCAGGGTTTCCAACCGATCTTCAGCAGCCGATTACCGCTTTGCTTACGGCAGCCCGTGGGGCAAGCATTGTTACCGATAATATTTATCAAGCCCGCTTTAAGCATGTTGATCACCTTCTCAACATGGGGGCCAAAATTAAAGTGGAAGGGCGCTCGGCTGTGATTGAGGGGCCGACTTCCCTGTATGGGGCACGTGTAACGGCGACCGACTTGCGTGCGGGTGCCGCTCTTGTAATCGCAGGATTGATGACGGAAGACGTAACGGAAATCAGCGGTCTGACTCATATTGATCGTGGGTACTCTAATCTGGAAGAGAAATTAAGAAGTCTTGGAGCCGAGATGTGGCGCGAGCAGCATATACAAAGTGCGCAATAAGAAACAGGAGATGACATACAATGGAACGCAGTTTGACAATGGAATTAGTACGGGTAACAGAAGCGGCGGCGCTTGCGTCTGCACGCTGGATGGGACGCGGTCAGAAAGATGAAGCAGATGGTGCAGCTACAAGCGCGATGCGTGCGGTCTTTGATACAGTGCCGATGCAAGGAACAGTTGTAATCGGGGAAGGCGAAATGGATGAAGCCCCAATGCTCTATATCGGAGAACAGCTCGGTCAGGGCGGCGGCCCGGAAGTAGATATTGCGGTCGATCCACTTGAAGGCACGAATATTGTGGCCAAAGGCACATGGAACGCGATGACGGTACTTGCTGTAGCAGATCGTGGCAACTTATTGCATGCTCCGGATATGTACATGGACAAGATTGCTGTTGGTCCGGAAGCAGCAGGGAAAATTGACATCGACGCTCCAATCATCGACAATTTGCGTGCGGTAGCTAGAGCAAAAGGCAAAGATATTAGCGACCTCGTCGCATGCGTAATGGATCGGGAACGTCATGCGAAAATCATTCATGAAATTCGGGAAGCGGGTGCACGCATTAAGCTGATCTCAGATGGAGATGTAGCAGGGGCGATCAACACAGCATTTGAACATACAGGCGTGGACATCCTGTTCGGTATCGGTGGTGCTCCGGAAGGCGTAATCGCAGCGGTTGCTCTTAAATGCATGGGTGGGGACTTCCAGGGACGCCTTGTGCCAGGCAATGAAGAAGAGCTGCTACGCTGCAAGAAGATGGGACTTGCAGACCCGCGTCAGGTTCTTCTGCTCGAAGACCTCGTAAAAGGGGACGACTGCATTTTTGCGGCAACGGGCGTAACGGATGGAGAATTAATTAAGGGCGTTCGTTTTAGTGGAACGAAAGCAACGACACAATCGCTCGTTATGCGTGCGAAATCAGGCACGGTGCGCTTTATAGAAGGCCAGCATCGCCTTGAGAGAAAACCTGAATTTGTGATGAAAGACTAATTTCAAAAGAAAAGCGTGGTGTTTGTGCACGATATGGAAATGAATTTAGCGCAACTGGAAGAAAAGAAATTGACCGACTTGTATAAGCTTGCAAAAGAATTTCAGATTCCGTATTACGGAACGATGAAAAAACGCGAGCTTATCTTTGCCATCCTGCACGCACAGGCGGAGCGTCAAGGACACATGTTTATGGAAGGGGTGCTGGAGACGCATTCGGATGGATTTGGTTTTCTCCGTCCGGTGAACTATCTCCCAAGTGCGGAAGATATCTACATCTCGGCATCCCAGATTCGCCGCTTTGACCTTCGTACCGGAGATAAAGTATCCGGTAAGGTACGTCCACCGAAAGAAAATGAGCGTTATTTTGGCTTGTTACATGTAGAGGCCGTTAACGGTGAACCACCGGAAACATCACCGGAGCGCCCGCATTTTCCGGCGCTGACGGCGCTGTATCCGCAGCGGAATATGGTGCTTGAAACGTCGCCGGATCGTGTGTCGACCCGTGTGATTGATTTGATCTCTCCTGTCGGTTTTGGCCAGCGTGGCCTGATCGTGGCTCCGCCAAAAGCGGGGAAAACCATGTTACTGAAAGAAATTGCGAATAGCATTGCCACAAACCATCCTCATGTCGAGTTGATTGTGTTGTTAATTGACGAGCGCCCTGAGGAAGTAACGGATATGCAGCGATCGGTCAAAGGCGAAGTCGTCAGCTCTACCTTTGATGAACTCCCGGAGAACCACATTAAAGTAGCGGAACTTGTACTTGAGCGTGCGATGCGCCTCGTTGAGCATAAAAAGGATGTCGTCATCCTGCTTGACAGCATTACACGCTTGGCACGTGCGTACAATGTGACCGTGCCTGCAAGCGGTCGTACGCTCTCAGGCGGTATCGATCCAGCTGCCTTCCACCGCCCGAAACGCTTTTTTGGTGCTGCTCGTAACGTGGAAGAGGGTGGAAGCCTGACCATTCTGGCCACAGCTTTGATTGAAACGGGCTCACGGATGGATGATGTCATCTATGAGGAATTCAAAGGAACGGGTAACATGGAGCTTCATCTCGACCGTAAGCTGGCGGAACGCCGCGTGTATCCTGCGATTGACATTCGTCGTTCCGGCACACGCCGGGAAGAACTCCTGTTTACGAAAGACAATCTGGAGAAAGTCTGGGCGTTGCGTAAATCGATTCATGATAACAATGAATTCACAGAAGCGTTCATTAAGCGCTTGAATGATAGTAAGACGAATCAGGAATTCCTTGATGCGATTCCGCTGGAAGCGGCAAAAAAGACCGTAACGCGAACGCGGTAATGAGATAACTCCCCTTTTGGACGACTATTCTGGCCTGTCCGGGCATACGATGGTCTAAAAAGGGGAGAAGGATATGAATGACTGGCAGGCCATTCTTCTTGGGATTATTCAGGGAATCACTGAGTTTCTGCCGATCAGCAGCACTGGACATTTGTATCTGGGACGGCATTTGTTCGGACTGGATGAAGCGGGGCTGTTTCTCGATACGATGCTACATATCGGTACACTGTTCGCGGTGCTGGCTGTATATGGAGACGATGTGTTTGAGATTATACGGCGACCATTCTCGCGCCTGACCGGGTTGCTTGTTGTCGGGACGATTCCGGCGGCTGGGCTTGGCCTTCTGTTGGAAGATTTCTTCGAGGAAATCTCCCGCACTGGTGTAACGGTCGGGTATGAGTTTCTGCTGACGGGCTTCATACTGTGGGTAGCCGACCGTTGGAGGGATCAGGGCAGGCGGGAGTTTTCTGACCTAACATACGGGGATGCGGTGTTTATCGGCTGTTTTCAGGCGGCGGCGATTATGCCGGCTCTATCGCGCTCTGGTCTGACAATTGCGGCCTCGTTTTTACGCGGGCTGGATCGGGATACTGCGGCGCGGTTTTCCTTCCTGCTGTCTATTCCTGCCATTGGTGGCGGTGTTGTACTTCAAGGTGCGAAGCTGTTTACGGGTGAGGTACGGGAATCCATTGGACTGATGCCGCTTTTGTTGGGTGCGATTTTTTCCGGGTTGGCAGGCTATGTGGCTGTCCGGTGGATGATTGGTCTTTTGAAGCGCGGTTCTTTGAAATGGTTTGCGATTTATGTGTGGGTACTCGGCCTGTTCATTATTGGGGCGCAGGTGAGTGGGGTTTTTTAAAAAATGAACGGATATGTAGGCTGGCTGTCTTTTTATAGGACAGCCAGCCTTTTTTGATGCTATCCGATAATGATTTTACCTTCGGAATAACGGAAGTGCTTTTTCTTGCGATCCCAATTTAATGCGAATGCAACGGTTAGCGGGCCAACGCGTCCCGCAAACATCATGAATGAAATCAAGGCTTTTCCAAACCCGGTCAGGTGCGGGGTCAGTCCTGCCGTTAGCCCGACTGTACCGAATGCAGATGTTGTCTCGAATAGAATCACAAGGAAGTCTGCTTTCTCTGTAATGCAGAGAATCATCGTAACGAGCATGATCAGCGTGAGTGCAGCAAAAGCGATGGTAAGGGCTTTGTATACTTTGCTCTCATGAACGCGTTGTTTGAAGAACACAACGTCTCCCTGGCTACGAATCATTGCCCAGACAGCGGCAAGCAGTGTGGCAAATGTAGTCGTTTTGATCCCGCCCCCTGTTGAGCCAGGCGATGCCCCGATGAACATCAGAATGACCATAAGAAACAGGCTGGACTGATGCATGTCCCCAATCGAAAGCGTATTCGCGCCATCTGTCCGTGTACAGACCGATTGGAAAAGTGATCCCCAGAACTTCCCGGACCAATCGAGTGGGGCGAGCGTTTTTGGATTGGTGAACTCGAAAGCAAAAATAAGAATGGCACCAAAAACAGTTAGAAAGGCACTCGTCGACAGGACAACTTTTGTATGCATAGAAAGCTTGCGCCGGGTGCGGTATTCTACCAGTTCAGCAATGACAACGAACCCGATCCCGCCTACAAAAATTAAGGTAATAATAACAAAGTTCACAACCGGGTCGCTTACATAGGGAGTCAAACTTTGAAAGTTACCAACCACATCAAATCCAGCATTATTGAAGTTGGATACGGAGTGGAAAATGCCGAAATAAATTGCCTGCGACCAGCCCATCTCACTCGCCCAGTGCAGGGTGAGAATAAGTGCGCCAGCGGACTCGAACACAAGAGTGAAAATCAATACTTTTCGTACGAGTTTGACAACACCTTCTACTGAAAGCTGATTGAGTGATTCCTGGATAAGCAGGCGCTGGCGGAATGAAATTTTACGTCCGAGAATTAATGTGAATAAGGTAGCGACAGTCATAAATCCGAGGCCGCCGATCTGAATCATGCCAAGAATGGTAAGTTGGCCGAATGTAGTGAAGGTCGTGCCCGTATCGACAACGACTAGCCCGGTTACACACGTGGCGGATGTCGCCGTAAATAACGCATCAATAAACGGGAGCCCTTGTCCGTTTACTGTGGCAGCAGGCAGTGTGAGTAAGAATGCTCCGAGCAAAATAATGGCGCCAAAGCCTGCGACAAATAATTGTGCGGGGCTAATGGATGATAACGAAAATAGCGGTTTTTTGGGTCGTGTACTTTGTTCCTCCATAGGTCTGCACCTCCTTTTACTAACTAGAATAAAAATACCCTCCAAGCTATTATAGAACAACGGCAAAAGAGTACAATCTTTGACTTTTACAAGTGCAGTAGCGTATAATGTTTCGGACATTTATACTGTACGTTTAGCGAATGAAATGCGAAGGAGTTTATGATTATGTACCTTGTATATGCGGACAAGCAGGGGCAGGTGTATGACCATTCGGAATTGATTGGGCTCGGGCGGAGCGGCGATTCCCTGATGGAAATACTGGAAGAGGAACTTATTCCGCTTCCAGAAGGCGCTACACTTGTCAGTCTGCCGAACTGTCATCCTGTTGGCATGGATCCGGATACGGGCGAAATGGTACGTCTCACGGAGTATCAGGCGGTTGGAGCATTGATGCCGCAGGGATACACTCGCCTTATGTTCCCCGGTTATGTGAAAGAAAATAAGGAAGATAAGCTTCCTCTCTTTGGATATACAGCGGTTGTCTGGCGAGAGGGTGGGTTTTTTGTCGCGGCGGAAGCGAGTGATGAGCCGCATCGCTGGAATCCGGATAACTTTCCACGCTGCGATCTGGAAAAGCTGGTAAAAGACACGGTGAATCAGTATCCAGAAAATCGGATTTTTACCCATCTCAGTAACTGTACACTTGGCTACGGCTGTCTGACGGCATCGAATACATTCTTTAACCGCTGGGAAGCAGGATTGCCGGTATCGTACTCGTGCAATGCGGGCTGTTACGGCTGTATTTC
The DNA here is from genome assembly GCF_002355375.1 of Aneurinibacillus soli. Lineage (GTDB taxonomy): Bacteria > Bacillota > Bacilli > Aneurinibacillales > Aneurinibacillaceae > Aneurinibacillus > Aneurinibacillus soli. The sequence continues at coordinate 551,885 of NZ_AP017312.1, forward strand.
GGAGCAGCCGGATGACAGTGGTTTCGTCTCACCGCAGACGCGAATGAATTTCAAGCCGACTGAGGATGAACTGGTTGAGGTTATGATGCATCATCTTCAGACACCGGAGTCGATTATTAGCTTTGGTCAGGGTTGCGAGGGAGAGCCGTCCACGCAAGCAGCGATCATTACGAAGGCGATGCGCCGTGTGCGTGAGCAGACAGACACGGGCTTCATTAATATCAATACGAATGCAGGCTTGACGGATCATATCCGGGCGATTGTTGATGCTGGGCTTGATTTAATGCGGGTTAGTACGATTAGTGCGCTCGATGAACATTATAACGCCTACTACCGCCCGCGTGGTTATACACTGGCTAATGTAGAGCAGTCAGCAACGTATGCGAGTAGCCAGGGTGTGTATACATCGATTAACTATCTCGTATTTCCGGGTGTATTCGACCGGGAGGAAGAGATGGAAGCGATGATTGAGTTCATCCGCCGCTCAGGCATTCGTTTGATTCAGATGCGCAACTTAAATATTGATCCGGATAGCTACCTGGCGATGATTCCGCAAGCAAAGGGTGAAGTGTTTGGCATGAAGCAGGCGCTTGAGATTTACCGGGCGGAGCTGCCGGATGTCATCATTGGTTCGTATACGCATGTGCCGCCAATTGAGTATCAGGAACGTCGTCGTCAGACACTCTCCCAGCTCAAAAAATAAAACCCAATAACTGTTTGCATTGCTAGCATAGCCGTGCTATAATGCTCTCATATGTGTTTGATAACTCTGTTTCGTACAAGATTCAGGGCAGAAAGAGGTGAATGAAATGAGACCGGGAATCCATCCTGATTACAAGTTAACGAAGGTTACTTGCGCTTGCGGTAACGAATTCGAAACCGGCTCAGTGAAAGAGAACCTGCGCGTGGAGATTTGCTCCGAGTGCCATCCGTTCTACACTGGCAAACAAAAATTTGCTGACGCTGGCGGTCGTGTTGATCGTTTCAAAAAGAAATACAATATCAAGTAATATTCAAGCAGACAGGCCACGCGCCTGTCTGTTTTTATGTGGTGCTGTGATAGCAAGGTTCACCTCCGCGCACACTAAGTGCAGGAGGTGGGTGGATGAGTATCAAACCATCACGCGCAATCATGCTCAGCCTGTTGCTACTTATACTTCCGGCATGTGGCAAGCAGGGGGCAGCACCGAATGAGATGAAAAGTGATCATCATACAACTCGTGTACAGGTACGAGATACGAACCCTGCTATCGTTAGCGGGCACCATAATGTTCAAAACCTACAGATGGAAGCGGACAATCTGGCTAACATTGCAGTCAAAGTACCGAATGTTAGCCGGGCCACTGTAGTCATTAACGGAGCCATCGCGTATGTAGGCATCACCACAACGGACAGGGTACACTCGAAGAAGCAGGTAGCGAACGTCCGGGAAGAAGTGCGCAAGCATGTACAGGCAAAAATACCGCGCTATCAAGTGCGCGTCTCAAATGATCCCCGAATCTTCAAACGCATCCAAGACATCGGTGACGGTCTGCGCAGCGGAACACCTATAAACAACTACCGCATACACATAAATGACCTGAACGATCGCATGCCTGGTATTAGAAAGTAAAAGCAACATAAGAAGCGATCTCGAAAGTGATCCTAACGATTGAGATCGCTTCTTTTGAATTTTTTTTTTGAATCAAACATGGTTGGGAGTAGAGAAGAGAGAAGCAAGAGAGCGCCTGTACGCGATTACCCAGCGGAAGGAGAACGGCGAACGGGCCTTTGCCCGCAATCCTTCCGTGAAAGAACATCTGGGGCTTTTCTTACGATTAGTCAAGTGAATCATAATGATTTTGAGTGATTATTTTGTAAGTAACAGGGGGAGGAAGCGGAGAGAAAATAACAGGTTTCACAGAAAGTATGGATGTTGACATACCAAATAAACCTAGGGTGTTTTTATTTTTTGCTAGGTTTATTTGGTATATGGTATGATAGAAATTGCATTATGATCTGGTGGCACACTGGTACTCATAGTGCTGATTGTGTGTAATAAGGTAGAAGAGGCACTTCAAGAGCTTATTTACACAAGCGATCGACGCAACTTTATGACACTTGTTATAAGGTTGCGTTTTTACTTTGTCATAGTACTCAACGAGATGGTTGTTCCCGAAACGACGCTGTTTAATCATATTCTGAATGACAAGGTAAAGCAGTTTACGCAGGTGCTTGTTTCCGCGCTTATTGATTTTATCCTGGAAAAAGGTTTTACCGGACTGGAACCGTCGGATATCAATCCCTGCAAAGGCGTTGAGCTGTTTCGGATTGTCGAAGCGGCGGATGTCTCCGATTTCGGCGAGTAAACGCACCGCTGTATTTACCCCAATGCCCGGAAAGCTGAGAAGAACTTGATAGTCCTCTCGATGCATGCTCATTTCCTCCATTTGCCGAATCAGAGCTTCTCGTTGGCGAAGAATCTCCAAATAACGTTTGACATAGATGCGTAGCTGGTCACAAAGAACATCGGTTGCGGAAACCGCCGGATACGAGTTCTGTGCGGCTTCAAGCAACTGGATGGCTTTCTTCTCAGCGGTACCTGCCGATAACTTTTTGTCGGTACTCTTGAGAATCCGGTTTCTGATTACGGTTTTGGAAAGACCGTTCACGAGATCGGGATGTGGAAATAACTGAATGACATGTAAACAGAGCTCCGATCGGCTTGTAAAGATCGTTTCCAGTTCGGAAAAGGTCAGTTGAATGACTTTATGCATCCGATTGCGAAGAGTAGAAAGTTCTCCGTCTAATTCTTGGTAAAACCGAGAGAGAGACTTTAGCTGCTGGAAGAAGTCATTGGGTACTTCTTTTTCTCTTCGAGAGACCGTGAAATGAGTCAACGCCAGCCGATGAGCGTCACTTCGATCCGTTTTATGCATCCGCATAGAAGCGGACTGCAGTTTGGCTTCAAGCGGGTTTAACAGGCAATAGGTGTACTGATGATCTTGCATAAAGCGTTCCAGTTGTCTGGAGTATACGCCCGTAGCTTCGAAAACAATGGACGGTTGTTCCCCATCTTGCTCGATCAGCTTCTCCATGCAGGCATGCAACCCTTCAAAATCGGAACGGGTATGCCGGATTTCTCCTTCAAACTCACAGTGCCGGTCGGCATTGTACACCACCCAATAGCTCTTTCCCATACTTACATCAAATGCGACTACATGTTTCATGGTTGTTCTCCTCCTGATGTTCGTTGTAGAAGCCTTCACGCATCCTTATCGATTCCCTTTTCTTATACACGATCTCAATGGATCCAACATACTGAAGCTGATTCAAATAAGGGCAGTGAAGTTGGCCTGTTTCTTTGACGGATTCAAGATCCCGAAGCCCACTCGGCCTGTTTCTTCACTTCTACCACAAAAAAATAGTAGCACAAACCGTGGCCTTGGTCTGTGCTACTAATCTTAGTATGTTTCTTTGCGGGCGAGTTCGTCGGTCTCCTGGAGCGGACAGTCTAAGCTTCCCTGTCAAGCGTACCCCAGCGAACGGCTTCTCTCTTCTCTACTCCCCCACCACGCTCGATCCCACAAAATCACAATATATTGCACTCCTCCCCCACTTGCTTTATAATTGTAATGTTACCCAAATGCACGTTTATTTTTAAAGATTGAGGTGAAGCAACCGTGCTACAACGTTTAGAATCGGTAGTTGAGCGTTATGATCGTTTAACGCATCTGCTCTGCGACCCGAACGTGATGAATGATCCCAAGAAGCTTCGGGAGTATTCCAAGGAGCAATCCGACATTGAACCAACGGTACAGGCGTACCGTGAATATAAAGAAGTAAGTGAACAGCTTCAAGACGCCAAAGACATGCTAGAAGAGAAGCTCGATGATGAGATGCGCGAAATGGTCAAGATGGAAGTCGGTGAGTTGACCGAGCGTAAAGAGAAGCTGGAAGAAGAGATCCATATCCTTCTGCTGCCGAAAGACCCGAATGATGATAAAAACGTAATTATCGAGATTCGTGGTGCGGCAGGCGGTGATGAAGCAGCTCTGTTTGCCGGTAATCTGTATAACATGTACACTCGCTATGCAGCAAAGCATCGCTTCAAAGTCGAATTGCTAGAAGCGAACTATACAGACATTGGTGGCTTTAAAGAAGTCATCTTCTCTGTGAATGGCACAGGTGCATACAGCCGTCTTAAATTTGAAAGCGGTGCTCACCGTGTGCAGCGCATTCCGGCGACAGAGTCCGGTGGTCGTATTCATACGTCAACGGCAACCGTAGCGGTGCTGCCGGAAGCAGAGGAAGTAGAAGTAGAAGTGAACGACAACGATATTCGTGTTGACCTGTTCTGCTCTAGCGGCGCGGGCGGCCAGAGTGTTAACACAACCAAATCAGCGGTGCGCTTAACACACGTTCCGACTGGAATCGTTGTAACATGTCAGGATGAGAAATCCCAGCATAAGAACAAAGACAAGGCGATGCGCGTTTTGCGTGCCCGTCTGTATGACAAAATGCAGCAGGAAGCATTCGCAGAATATGCGGATGCACGTAAATCTGCCGTTGGTACGGGTGACCGCAGTGAGCGTATCCGAACGTACAACTTCCCGCAGAGCCGTGTGACCGATCATCGTATCGGCTTAACACTGCATAAGCTTGACCAAGTTCTCAACGGCGAGATGGACGAAATTGTAGACGCACTCGTGCTGCATGAGCAGGCAGAACTCATGCGCAATGCTGAAGGGGCGTAACGTGAATAGTATGACGACGCGAGAAGCTTTGCAAAAAGCTTCTCGTTTTTTACAGGCAGAAAATATCGAAGACGCGTTATTCTTGGCCGAGTATGCGCTGCGTCACGCACTCGGCTGGGACCGGACGACTCTATTTGCCCGCATGAATGAGCCGCTTTCCGCTGACACGTGGGCATGTGTAGAAGCGATCATCCGCCGCCGTGCTGCCGGGGAGCCGATGCAGTACATTACAGGCGAACAGGAGTTTTACGGGCTGACCTTCGAAGTGAATCCGGATGTACTCATTCCTAGGCCGGAAACAGAGTTACTAGTAGAAGAAGTGCTGAAGCAGGCACGTCAGATGTGGTTCAATAAGAGCGTCCTCCATGTGGCGGATATCGGAACCGGGAGTGGCGCGATTGTCGTGACGCTTGCGGTAGAAGGGGAGGAGAACTGGGCGTATACGGCTGTCGACATTGCCCAGGCTTCGCTCGATACAGCGCGTCGCAATGCGGAACGCCATGGTGTGGCGAGTCGCATCAATTTCGTGCAGGGTGATCTATTAGTCCCCCTTCTCGATGGTGGTCGGCGGGTGGACATTCTCGTTTCGAATCCCCCGTATATTCCGTCGTTCGATGTAACGCAGCTGGATACGCAGGTAAAAGACCATGAGCCGCTGCGTGCGCTCGATGGCGGAGAAGACGGATTTGACTTTTACCGTCGGATGGTGCGTGAGCTGCCGCATGTACTAGCAGAACGGGCGATTGTCGGCTGGGAAGTGGGCATTCACCAGGCGGACACGGTACAAGCCTGGCTTGTGGATACCGGGCTGTTTGACCGTGTGTATATCGTGGATGATCTAGCGGGGATTGGCCGGCATGTAATTGGGATAAAATTATGACAATTTATGTTTAGTCTCGCTTTCTTCTGTTCATACTGGTGAACAGGGAGAAGAAAGGGGACGAAAACAATGAAAAGAGTCATTACGAAAAAATTTCTTTATATAGCATTCGTACTTATTGTCATCATGATGAATTGGGAAGGCCAGAGGGATGCATTTGCTCTTGTTGCGAAACAGACTGTGCCGGAAGAATCGATTCGTCTACGGATTCTCGCGAACAGTGATGCGCCGGAAGATCAGCAACTCAAGCGTCATGTGCGTGACCGGGTGATTGAATCGGTGAAACAGTGGTCATCAGAAGCGGAGAATGCAGATAATGCACGTGTTATCATCAGCAATCACTTGCCGGAGCTACAGGGAGTTGTAAAGCGTACCATTCAAGAGGAAGGGTACAGTTACCCAGCTTCTGTTGAACTGCGTGCGACGGATTTTCCGACAAAAATGTACGGCACGCAAGTATTCCCTGCCGGACAGTACGAGGCAGTGCGTATCGCAATCGGCAATGCCGAAGGACAAAACTGGTGGTGTGTGCTGTTCCCGCCACTCTGCTTCACAGATATATCGAACGGAGATACGACATCTTCTAAAACAGCCTCCGCTGATAAGGCGGATGCAAAGGATAAACAGCGAGTAGAGGTCCGATTCTTCCTGCTCGACTGGCTGACTCAGTTATTTGCCTGATCTCATACCGGGAATTCTGCCTTTGTGGTAGAGTTTCTTTTTTTTTGGATGCAGGAGGGATATGATAAGGATACGGATAAAAACATAGTGCAGGAGGTATGCGTGGACAGAAAGGCGACACTGTGAACGTATGTTTGCAATATGTGTAGTACAAACTGGTATAGAAAAAGAAGCGACATGTGCGGCTTATCAACTAGAGTTATCAACAAGTTATGCACATATTGTGGATAACTTGTTGGATTATCAGGGGATAAGTCGGATTGTATAACTAAAAGAGTCATATTTTATAAGAGTTGAGAGGAACTATATGAATATACAGACAAAATATTGGAATGTGGATAATTATGTGGATGACTTGATAGATTGTCCACAAGTACGCGAGGCCGCGTTGCTCCTGCGTGCAAATGAGTTGATCGCCTTCCCGACCGAGACTGTATATGGTCTGGGTGGAAATGGACTTGTGGATGAAACGGTAGAAAAAATTTATACAGCGAAAGGTAGACCGAGTGACAATCCACTCATTCTGCATATTGCCGACCGTGGACAACTTGTGGATATTGTTGAATATGTGCCGCCGCTTGCGGAAGCGCTTATGGAAGCATTCTGGCCGGGCCCACTTACATTGGTGTTGCCCAAGAAACCAGGCGTGGCGATGCGTGCGTCTGCCGGACTGGATACGGTAGCGGTACGGATGCCGGATCATCCGGTGGCCGACGCCCTCATTCGAGCAGCGGGAGTTCCGGTAGCGGCTCCGAGCGCCAATGTATCAGGCCGACCAAGCCCGACAACGGGACGACATGTACAGGAAGATCTGGATGGTCGGATTGCAGGAATTCTCGATGGCGGTCCGACCGGGATCGGCGTGGAGTCAACTGTAGTGGATACAACCGGTGATGTGCCACTTATTCTGCGGCCAGGCGGCATTACCGCCGAACAGATTGCAGAGATTATCGGAGAGGTAGCAGTGGACCCGGGGTTGCTTGGTGATGGTTCGGCTGCACCGCGGTCACCAGGGATGAAATACCGCCACTATGCGCCGGAAGGGGAGATGTGGTTGGTGGAAGAACCAGACATGCGTATACGCTTAGTACAGGCTGTGGAGCGGGCAAAGCAGGAAGGCAGGCGGGTTGGTGTGCTGACAACAGAGGAATCCACTACGGCTTATCCGGGCGCAGATGTTGTGCTGGCTTGTGGGCAGCGGGCTGACTTGATCTCAGTAGCTCGTCAGTTGTATGATGTGCTGCGCCGCTTTGACCAGGAACAGGTAGATGTGATTTTCAGCGAAACATTCCCTTACACGGGTGTAGGGGCAGCGGTCATGAACCGCCTTGTAAAAGCGGCCGGCGGAAAATATCTATAAGAACGGCATCTCTTCTATCAGTCTTTCCTCCCGCATATCTTGTCTATGTAATGCCTGTACGAAAGCGGGGGGATAGGAGTGGAAGGTTTGCAGTGGGGGGAACTGATCACGATTTCGCTGATCGGGATCGCACTTGGCATGGACGCGTTTTCGCTTGGAATCGGGATGGGGATGGGCGGCATTCGTTTGCTTACGATTGCGAAAGTCAGTTTGACGATTGGTGTGTTTCATATTGTGATGCCGCTGATCGGGATCGCATTGGGCATTTTTCTCACGTCCTATATGGGAAATGTGGCGACCTACATCGGTGGACTGGTTCTGATTATTCTTGGTCTGCATATGTTGTGGAACGGTTTCTTCGGTAAGGAGAGGAATCCGGTTATGAAGACAACCTTCTGGGGGGTTGCGTTGTTTAGTTTTAGTGTAAGCATCGACGCGCTTTCTGTTGGGTTTTCGTTTGGATTGTTCCGGGTGAATGTTTTTCTCGCGGTGCTAATTTTTGGCGTGATGGGGGCTGTACTTGCAGCTAGTGGGCTTCTGCTCGGTCGCCGTGTCGGAAGCTGGCTTGGTGAGTACAGCGAGATTTTTGGTGCACTTATTCTGGTAGCCTTCGGGCTCAAGTTTTTATTATAGCGGTGGCCGTCTATGACAGAGCTACTGGTTATTAGTACAGTGACTGGATTAACGACGGTGGCAGGTGCACTTACGACGTTGTTTGCAGGTGAACCGGGAACGAAGCTTATGGCGTTTTATCTTGGATTATCAGCGGGGATTATGGCGCTTGTGATTGTGGCAGACTTACTTCCGGCAGCTCTTTCTGGCGGAGAGGCATACGGGATTCTGCTCGGGCTCCTGGTAGGGGTGGTCATGCTGCGGGCACTCCATCATGGCATGGACAGGATGTCGGGAGAGGCACTTGTATCAGCCCGTACTGAACCTACACCTGCGCACTGGCGGCAGGCAGGCTGGATGATGGGAATTGCCCTCGCGTTGCACCACATCCCAGAGGGAATCGCCATTGGAGCTGGATTCGAGGCGCATCATCAAGTTGGTGTGATGCTGGCGTTGTCGATGGCGTTGCATAACATTCCGGAAGGCATTGGACTTGCAGCCCCGTTTCTGCTCGGGCAGCTTCGCCGGCGGATGATCGTGCTGTTCTCGTTTCTTGTCAGTCTATGCATTCCGCTCGGTGCATGGCTTGGCGGCATCTATTTTACGACAAGCCCACAGGCGGTGGCATTCGGTATGGCCTTTGCAGCCGGAGCTATGGGATATCTCGTCTTTTGGGAACTTGGACCGTCCGGAATTCGACTGCATCGTCTGAGTGCGCAGTTTGGCATGCTTATTAGTTTGATTGCCATGCTAATTTTGCATGCATTACCGGGTTGATTACTGAAGGGAAAAATCGGACAATATGAATAACGAATAAATTAGGTAAGACAGAAAGGGGAGAGCATCCTAATGCGTATTTTATTCGTATGTACAGGAAATACATGCCGCAGTCCGATGGCGGAGAAGCTGCTTCGTAAAATGGCGATGGAACAGGGGGTGGATATAGAGGTGAAATCGGCGGGAGTATTTGCATCGCCGGGCTCCATTGCTTCTGTGAATGCCAGGGGTGTGTTAGAAGGCCGGGGAATTACAGAAGAACACCGTTCTCAGCCTGTGTCTTCCACGCTCATGGATTGGGCAGATCTAATTATTACTATGACAGAGGCGCACAAGCAATCGTTATTCCAGGAGTATCCGGACTGTGCGGAGAAAGTGTATACTTTAAAAGAGTATACTGACACCTCGGAAGGAACAACGAAGCGTCTCGAAGAACTTGATGAGCTGTATGATCGGCTGGAAGAAAAGCAGGAAGCGTTCATGCGGGAAAATCGCGAGGAGATTCATCAGCTTGAGGAGCGATATCAGGAACTTTATAGCCAGCTTGAGCTTGTGCGGGAACAGTTGGATGACTGGCGCGAGCGCATTATGCAGGCAACCGTAGTGGAGCGCAACCAGATCTCAATTCTGGAACAACAGACGCCTGACTATGATATTAGCGATCCGTTCGGCGGTACGCTGGAAACGTATGAAAGCTGTGCTGCAGAGATTGAGTCATCTCTTGCACGGTTGCTCGAGCTTGTGAAGAAATCGTAAAGGGATGCAAGGGGGATGGCACCATGGAGAAACAGAACACTTCTCGTTTCGGACTGGAGAAAAAGCTGGTGATCGGCATTGCTCTCCTTTCCCTCGTTACATATAGCACGAGTGCGCTGTTTATTTTTTTCTTGCAGGATTATGTGACCCAATATATGCCGAGCTGGCTGTTTACCGGACTCACGCTATTGCTGGGTGTTTTCTGGTCAGGCGTGTTCGGCTGGGGCATAGCTCGCTGGATTACGAAGCCAATTGTCGAGCTGGAGCAGGCGGCTTCTCGTGCGGCAGAAGGGGATTTGCGTGTAGAGATTCGTGTGCCGGACAGCCAGGATGAGATTGCTGCTCTTACACGTTCTTTTGCTAAAATGATTGCCAACCTGCGTCGCATGATGACAGATATTAACCAGTCAGCTGAACATGCGACTGCAGGAGTTCAGGAGTTGACGGAAGCATCTGAACAGGCGGCCGTTCAGATTGAGCAGATTAGCGTTACTATGGATGAGATCGCACGCGGAGCGGACGAGCAGGTGGCGTATACGGATACGATGGTTCAGTCTGTAAGTCAGACAGAGCGTCTTAGCCAGAAGGCGAGCCAGTATGCCGAACAATCACGCGATTTGTCACGCCGCATGTTGGCTACGCTTGGGACAAGCAGTCGGATTGTTTCTTCCCTTGTTAATGGGATGCATCGGCTGGCGGAAGAAAACCAGAACTCCATTGCAACCGTTCATCGGCTTGAAAAAAACGCGGCGCAAATCGGGGCGATTACGCAGGTTGTCAGCGATCTAGCGGGACAGACCAATCTGCTTGCGCTGAATGCCAGCATCGAAGCAGCGCGTGCTGGGGAGCATGGACGTGGCTTTGCGGTAGTGGCTGATGAGGTTCGGGATTTGGCGGATGAAAGTGGTCGAGCTGCTTCAAATATTAATGAACTGATTGAGCTGATGCAGAAAGAAGTAGGTCGTGTGGTTAGTCAGATTAATGAGCAAGTAGCGATTGCAGACGCAGAATCGCAGCGTGGCGAAGAGACGACCCAGGCGCTGCGTGAGATTGAGCATTCTGTGCAAGAAGTTGTAGCAGCTGTTGAGCATATTACAGAGCTGATTGTACAGCAGAATGCGGGCATGCAGGTCATCATGCAAAATGCGGGTGATGTGGCTCGTGTGGCGCATGAAGCATCAGATGGAGCAGAAGTCATTGCCCATGCCGCACAGGAACAAACCGCCTTTATGGAAGAGGTGGCAGCAGCTGGCCAAGTGTTGCGTGAGCAGTCTGAGCAACTTAAAGACTATGTGGCTCGTTTTCACATTTAACTAACACATCAAAACGTGGGATCTCGTAATCCTGCGTTTTTTTTTATCTGAAATTTGCAGGAAAATTTTATTTACTATGAAAAAGTGTTTATTTCCGAACGATATTTAGTATATAATCAAAAACGTACAGTTTTTCAATGGTTTTAAACAAGTGCAAGGTGCTCTGTCAAATTAGCGAGAATCGGTTATAATACAGAAGAATGAACTATCGTGAAAAACGGAGGGTATGTACCATGAAAGTTGCACTTGCTGCTGATCACGGCGGATACGATCTGAAAGAAGAAATTAAGCAGTATCTTGATTCGGTTGGAATTTCATACGAGGACTTCGGCTGTACATGCGAACAATCCGTTGATTATCCGGATTATGCGCTTCCAGTTGCTGAGAAGGTAGCGGAAGGCCAGTTTGACCGCGGGATTCTCGTATGCGGAACCGGAATTGGAATGTCGATTGCTGCGAATAAAGTAAAAGGCATTCGCTGCGCACTTGTACACGATTGTTTCACCGCAAAAGCAACTCGTGAGCACAATGACTCGAACGTGCTGGCGATGGGTGCACGCGTGATCGGACCGGGACTGGCGCTTGAGATTGTGAAGCTCTGGCTCGGGACAGAATTCGAAGGCGGGCGCCATATGCGCCGTGTCGAGAAAATTACAGAAATCGAAAACAAGCAGTAAAAACGGGCGGTTAACGATGAGCGTGGAAATCATTCGAGAAGAAGTAGTGACAATTGTCAGGGAGCTGTTACAGGCGAAGCCGCTTAGTGAAGGACATGTGCTGGTGATTGGCACGAGTACAAGTGAAATCATCGGGCAAAGAATCGGCTCAGCGGGCAGCCAGGAAGTAGCGGCGACACTGTATGAATCACTAGAAGCAGTCCGGGTTACGCATGGCTTTGCGCTCGCGTTTCAATGCTGTGAGCATTTGAACCGCGCGCTTGTGATAGAAAGAAAAACCGCAGAACGGTTCGGCTGGCCTGAAGTAACTGTCATTCCTGTGCCGACAGCAGGTGGAGCAATGGCGGCGCATGCATTCCGTGCGATGCAGGACGCGGTAGTGGTGGAATCGATTCAGGCGGATGCGGGCATTGATATTGGAGATACGTTTATCGGTATGCATTTGAAACCGATAGCCGTTCCGGTACGCCCGAGCGTTAAGCAAGTAGGGGAAGCACATGTCACAATGGCAGTTACACGTCCGAAGCTAATCGGAGGCGTCCGCGCTGTATATGATCGTGGACCTTTGAATGATAGCTGCCGGTAATTACAAGTGAAGGAGACGAGGATAAATGCTAGAACATGTAAAAAAACAAGATGCAGAAGTAGCAGAAGCCATTAAGCTGGAGCTTGGCCGTCAGCGCACAAAAATCGAGCTGATCGCATCCGAGAACTTTGTAAGTGAAGCGGTTATGGAAGCAATGGGTACGGTTCTGACCAATAAATATGCGGAAGGCTACCCAGGCAAACGCTACTACGGCGGTTGCGAATGTGTAGACATTGTGGAAGATCTGGCACGTGACCGTGCAAAACAACTGTTTGGTGCTGAGCATGCTAATGTGCAGCCGCATTCTGGTGCACAGGCAAACATGGCTGTTTACTTTGCATTCCTGAAGCCGGGAGACACTGTGCTTGGTATGAATCTGTCGCACGGTGGACACCTTACACACGGAAGTCCGGTTAACTTCTCGGGTACGCTGTATAACTTTGTTGAGTACGGCGTAAGCGAAGACAAGCAAGTTCTTGATTATGACGATATCCGTCAAAAAGCGGAAGAACATAAACCGAAAATGATCGTAGCAGGTGCAAGTGCATACCCGCGTCAAATCGATTTTGCTAAATTAAGCGAGATTGCGAAAAGTGTCGGCGCATACCTGATGGTAGACATGGCACACATCGCAGGTCTTGTGGCAACCGGTCACCATCCGAATCCGGTTCCGTATGCAGATTTTGTAACCACTACAACACATAAAACATTGCGTGGCCCTCGTGGCGGTATGATCCTTTGCCGCGAAGAATATGCAAAAGCAATCGATAAATCTGTATTCCCTGGCATTCAGGGTGGCCCGCTCATGCACGTAATCGCAGCAAAAGCAGTGGCATTTGGTGAAGCGCTCAAACCAGAATTCAAAGATTACGCTGCGAATATTGTAGCAAATGCAAAACAACTTGCAGAATCACTTACAGAAGAAGGGGTTACGCTTATCTCTGGTGGTACAGACAATCACCTGATCTTGATTGACGTTCGCAACATGAACCTGACAGGTAAAGAAGCGGAACATATTCTGGATGAAGTGGGGATCACATGTAACAAGAATACGATCCCGTACGACCCAGCTAGCCCGTTCGTAACAAGCGGTATCCGTATCGGTACAGCAGCGGTCACAAGCCGTGGCTTCGATATGGAAGCAATGAAAGAAATCGCAGCGATCATGGCTGTGGCCCTTAAGAACCCGCAGGATGAAGCGAAACAGACAGAAGCAAGCGAACGAGTGGCTGCTCTGTGCGCGAAATTCCCGATGTACCCGAACCTGAGTATCTAATTGGTACGCAATACATGACGAAGACCTCTTGCTGGCAGTTGAGCCGGGAAGAGGTCTTTTTCCATATAGAATGGCGGTCTGTTTAAAATCAAGGTAGGAATGCATACTAAGTTCTGCGTGTTTTGCATTTTGTTTTTGATATGCTTTTGCTATAATATAACGCAGTGCAAAAAATCAGCGCCCGTTACGGGAGCATTTTTCAAGCAGACAGGAGGCAAAACCTGGTGGGAAAAGTATACGTATTCGACCATCCGCTTATTCAACATAAAGTATCATACATCCGTGATAAACGTACGGGAACGAAAGAATTCCGTGAACTAGTTGACGAAGTCGCTATGCTTATGGCATATGAAATTACGCGGGATATGCCGCTTAAAGAAATCGAAATCGAGACGCCGGTTACGACGTGTAAAACAAATGTAATCGCTGGTAAAAAAGTGGGCCTGGTGCCGATTCTGCGTGCGGGACTTGGTATGGTAGATGGCATGATGAAGATCATTCCGGCAGCGAAAGTAGGACATGTAGGATTGTACCGTAACCCGGAAACACTGGAGCCAGTGGAATACTATGTGAAGCTTCCGAGCGATGTGAATGAACGGGAACTTATCGTAATCGACCCGATGCTTGCAACAGGTGGGTCTGCGGCGGCTGCGATTACCGCGCTGAAAAATCGTGGTGCACAGCATTTGAAGCTGATGTGCCTAATTGCAGCTCCGGAAGGTATCGAGAAGCTGCATGAAATTCATCCAGACATAGATATTTATGTGGCAGCAGTCGATGAGCGATTGAACGATCATGGCTATATTGTGCCGGGCTTAGGAGACGCGGGAGACCGTCTGTACGGCACGAAGTAACAATTCGGGATGAGGTGAGATCGTGGCGAAGAAAAAAATTATGACTGTGTTTGGAACGCGACCAGAAGCGATCAAGATGGCGCCGCTTGTGCATGAACTGCGCCAGTATGAAGAACTTGAACCGTTTGTATGTGTAACGGCCCAGCACCGTCAGATGCTTGATCAAGTGTTGGAGATTTTTGCGATTGAAGCGGATGCCGATCTAAACATCATGAAGGAACGTCAGACGCTCACACAGGTGACAACTCGTGTGCTTGAAGGTCTTGATGAAGTCATGAAAACAGAAAAGCCGGATATGGTGCTTGTTCATGGAGATACGACAACGACATTTGCGGCCAGTCTGGCAGCGATGTACAATCAGATCCCGGTTGGGCATGTAGAAGCGGGCCTGCGTACATGGAATAAGCATTCGCCGTTCCCGGAAGAAATGAATCGGCAGTTGACTGGCGTTATGTCTGATCTTCATTTTGCTCCAACTGCCCAGGCAGCGGATAACTTGAAGCGGGAAGATAAGCCATTAGAAGCGATTCATATTACGGGCAACACGGTAATTGATGCGCTCAAGACGACGGTGCGTGACGATTATAGCCATCCGGTACTGGAAGAGTTTGCGGACAAAAAGCTCGTCTTGATGACGGCACACCGCCGCGAAAATCTTGGGGAACCGATGGCTCGGATGTTCCGAGCGATTCGTCGCTTGGTGGATAAACATGAGGACATCGCAGTTGTGTATCCCGTACACCTGAATCCGGTCGTACAGGAGGCAGCGGCGAAGTATCTTGGCGAGCATCCACGTATCCAACTCATCGCGCCGCTTGATGCGGTTGATTTCCATAACTTTATGTCACGTGCTCACCTTATCCTGACGGACTCTGGCGGTATCCAGGAAGAAGCTCCGGCATTCGGTGTGCCTGTACTTGTACTGCGCGACACGACGGAGCGTCCAGAAGGCATCCAGGCGGGCACACTCAAGCTTGCAGGTACAGACGAGGAGACGATCTTCGGCCTTGCAGATGAGCTGTTAAGCAGTCAGGAAGCGTATGAGAAAATGGCGAAAGCCGCCAACCCGTACGGTGACGGGGAAGCATCCCGTCGCATCTGTGAAGCAATCCTCTACTACTTTGGCCTCCGCACGGAGAAGCCGGAGCCGTTTGGAGCGAGATTGACGAAGTGACGATAAATGAACGAAGAGGCTGTCCCAAAAGCTGTAACACAGCGATTGAGGCAGCCTCTTTTTCTTGGTATGGTGTAGATTTTCTTCAAAGTGTGGTGAAGGAGCGGGATCGGGCGGGGCCTCGTCACTTAGGTACGCTTGCTAAGAAGAGGGCGCTGTCCGCTCCAGGTGCCAGACGAACTCGCCCACAAAAGAAGCCCACGATGTATTTGCAGCGAAGCATTGTGGGCAAAAGCCCGTTCGCCTGGCCCCTTCCGCTGGGGAGTCGCGTACAGGTGCTCCGTTGCCCCGCCCGATCCCGCTCCTAGCACGCTTTTGTTAAACACTATCAAGCAATATCAAGAGGCTGAGCTTTGCTATGCAGGTAAAAAATAAGGCAGACATTTTTCGAAAAGCCAGTAGCTATTGAACAAATCCATTCTGACGGCGAGAGTCTTTTTGTAAACCGAAACGTTGTGCGGGGAGTGGGAGAAGGGATGAGTAAGAGAGCGCCTATACGCGCCTGCTCAGCGGAGGGAGAACGGCGAACGGGCCTTTGCCTGCAACGCTTCGGTGAATCGACATCGTGGGCTTTTCTTTGCGGGCGAGTTCGTCGGGCTCTCGGAGCGGACAGTTACCACTTCCCTGCAAGCGTACCGAAGCGAACGGCTCCTCCCTTCTCCCACTCCCTCACCACCAAACTTTGTCGATTTCACAATAAAAAAGCTGCCCTGTTCGCCATGTTCTGGCTTTTGGGACAGCCTCCTTTTCTCTTTTTCGTTCTCATTAAGAAACAAATGGAAGCCTTTGTGCGTCTAATTCAGATGGAGAACGTATAGATCAATACATACACGAGAGGAGAAAGATGATGGGAAACCGCATACGCAGGGTTATAGGGCTCGTGTTCGCACTGACCATGATTATGGCCCTGCAGTTGCCGTCTGTCGGACAGGCTGCCGACATGTCATTGCAGAAGCTTTCAGAGTCCATTATTGGGGAAGGCACGGTTCTGCAGAAGTATAAGCTGGTCAGTGGGGGGAGAAGCTCGATTGTTTATGTGACACGAGCAGACCTGAACAATCAATATGTGAAGGTGGGTCCAGTTTACGGCACGAATGGACAGGTGACGGTAAGGCAGAATGTTAAGAAGATGGCCGATGAAAAAGGAGCCATTGCGGCAATTAACGCCGATTTTTTCCGTATGGATCGCAAAGGTGCGCCGTTTGGCATCGTACTCGATGAAGGTAAGCTCGTATCGTCCATGGGAAAAATCAATAGCTGGTATTCATTCGGACTTTTGAGTGATAAAACAGCGATTATGTCGCATCTGGGCTTTACGGGAACGGTGCAGGCTCAGGATGGAACAACCGGCGTCATTCAAGGTGTGAATAAGGAAGAATACAATCCGACGAATGACAAAAGTCATTTGGACAAAATCAATTTGTATACACGTGATTTCGGTCCAACAAGTCTAGGTGCCATTAAAGGATATGACGATGCTGTCGAAATCCTGGTCGTTGATGATATGGTCAAAGATATGCGTGTGGGTAACCCGACAGGTTATACCATCCCGACAGGTGGCTATGTGTTGTGGGGACACGGCGCAGGCAAGCAGTATTTGATGCAGCATTTCCAGGTGGGGGACCCGGTAACGGTAACGCTTCAGACGACGACCGATATTCCGCTTGATGGCCGGACGCTGACAAGCGCAGTAGGGGGGCATGTCGTACTTGTAAAGAACGGGCAGGCTCTTACGAATATTCCATCTGATTACATTAGTGGCTACCAGCCGCGCAGTGCATTTGGCATCTCACAGGATGGTAAAACTGTGTACATGGTAGCGGTAGAAGGGTCATCTGCTAGTAAAGGGATAACACTTGATGAGATGGCCCAGCTGTTAAAGCAGCTTGGTGCATACAATGCGGCGAACTTTGACGGCGGTGGTTCTACTACCATGGTAGCGCGTCAACTCGGCAATACACAGACAACATTGTTGAACACGCCGAAGGGTGGAAGTATGCGTGCCGTGCCGACAGGCCTGGCTATTTTTAATACAGCACCTGCGGGTGAATTCTCTAACTTTTTCTTTACGAATGATACAAAGACTGTAATGGGCAAAGCAACACCGATTACAGTGAAAGCGTATGATACACACTATCAGCCATTTGCACTTGATCCGTCGCTTATGACATGGACCGCTAATCCGGCAGATGGTACGTTCACCAAAAACGTATTTACACCGAAGCGAAGTGGCTCCATTGTGATTACCGGACAGTACGGCAATGTAAAGAAAAACCTCACACTTACAGTAGCATCGCTTGATGTTGCAGACATGATCGTATCTCCGGGTTCTCTCGGATTGCGCCCGAATGATCAGGCGAATGTAACCGTAACACTGAAGGCGAAGAATGGGCAGACCTATACGGCTTCCCCGGATATGGTGAAGCTGTCACTTACTCCGGGTCTTGGGGTTGTGAATGGACTGACTGTTACAGCGGGAAGTGAGAACAAATCCGGTGAACTGGTTGTGACCTATAAAAATATCGTACGTAAAATTCCAGTAACAGTTGGTACAACATGGTCGCTCTGGAGCCATCTTGATACGACAACAGGGTTAACGTATACGGCAGTTCCGGCTGCGGTTAGTGCGGATGGTTCGTTCCGCCTCTCAACAGAAGGAGAACCGGCGCAGTCAGGCAAATCGTTGCGTCTCGATTACAATCTAACAAATTCTTCGAACATTGATATGCGGTTTGCATATGGACGCTTTGCTCCGACTATTGCGCTACCGGGTAAACCGTTAGGGATGAAAATCTGGGTAAAAGGCGACGCTAGCAATCACTGGCTTCGTGCGGAAGTACAAGATGCGAACGGCAAGATTTACTATGTAGATCTGGCGAAGCCAGTGAACTGGAGTGACTGGAAAGAGGTAGAAGGGCGCTTCCCAACAGGTATGGCGTATCCGGTTTCCCTTCGCAGTCTGTATATTGTAGATGAAGAAGATTCTACACTCGAACCAAAAGGCACCCTGTACTTCGATGATCTCTCGCTTGAGCAGCCAGGTGGTGGTAGTTCGGTAGGTGTGACACCACCGCCACCGCCACCGGCTCCATCCGTGGGTGGTTTTACAGACATTGCAGGACACTGGGCACAAGATACATTGCTTGCCATGTATAACAAAGGCATCGTAAGCGGGGTGACACAGACAACGATGGGCCCTGAACTTCCGGTGACGCGCGGACAGTTCGTAACATTCATGGATCGAGCGTTTGGCTGGACCAAAACGGGAGAAGCACAGGCTGCATCGTTTACAGATAAGATTCCTGCCTATGCAAAGTCATCCGTCAATGCAGCAGTAGCGAAAAAAATCGTAACGGGATTCCCGGATGGAACATTTCAGGCTGACAAACCGATCAGCCGTGCTGAGATGGCTGTTATTATGCACAACGCGCTAAAGCAGGGATATGGCAAATCAGACGGTACGGCGAAGGAGAAAGCAGCCTACAAAGATGAAGATGCAGTCCCTTCCTATGCGAAAGAAAGCGTACGTATTCTATCAGAGCTCGGCTACTTGAGCGGGGGAGATGATGGAAGGTTCGGACCTACTCGTACAGCAACGCGGGCGGAAGCGCTTGTCGTGATCAAACGCTTGCTTGACAATATGTAATTATCATTAAATTCTGGAAGTTGAGCAGGAATCATATCTTCAAATCTCGAATATAGTAACCGTATTTCCACTATAAAGATGAGGGAGAGGGAACCATAACATGAATAATCGTGATGTTGTCATTGTTAGTGCAGTGCGTACGCCGATTGGAAGCTTTATGGGGTCATTGAGCAGTATTCCGGCAGCGGAATTAGGGGCAATTGCAATTAAAGAAGCGTTGAAACGTGCAGGCGTGTCAGGCGATCAAGTAGATGAAGTGATTATGGGGAATATCCTGCAGGCGGGTACAGGTCAGGGTCCGGCTCGCCAGGCAGCAATTAAGGCGGGTCTACCGCAAGAAGTACCGTCTATGGCGATTAACAAGCTGTGCGGCTCAGGTCTCAAAGCGGTTCATCTCGCTGCACAGGCGATTTCAAATGGCGATGCTGAAGTTGTCGTAGCGGGCGGGATGGAGAACATGAGTATGGCACCGTATCTGATGCCCAAAGCGCGTACAGGCTACCGGATGGGTGATCAGAAGGTTCTTGACAGCATGCTGACCGATGGACTGATCTGTGCGTTTAACGAATATCATATGGGAATTACAGCCGAAAATATTGCAGAGCAGTACGGACTAACGCGTGCTGAGCAAGATGAATTTTCTGCATGGAGCCAACAAAAAGTAGAAGCAGCTACTCAAGAAAACCGATTCAGTGAAGAGATTGTTCCGGTTGAAATTCCACAGCGCAAGGGAGATCCACTTGTAGTAGATAAAGATGAATTCCCGCGTGCGGGTATAACAGCCGAGCAACTTGGTAAGCTGAAACCTGCATTCAAGAAAGAGGGAACCGTAACAGCAGGTAATGCATCCGGCATTAATGATGGGGCGGCTGCCATTGTACTGATGAGCCGTGAACGTGCAGACCAGCTTGGTATCAAACCACTGGCGGTTGTTCGTGCCAATGCAAGTGCAGGGGTAGATCCGGCTATCATGGGGATTGGTCCGGTTCCGGCTACGAAGAAAGCGCTGGAGAAAGCGGGCCTGTCTATCGAAGACATCGATCTGGTAGAAGCGAACGAAGCATTCGCGGCACAGTCGCTGGCGGTAGGCCGTGACCTGAACATTCCGCGTGAGAAGCTGAATGTAAATGGGGGCGCGATTTCACTTGGTCACCCGATCGGTGCGAGCGGTGCGCGCATTCTGGTTACGTTGCTGCATGAGATGAAACGTCGTGAACTCCGCTATGGTCTGGCTACGCTTTGCATCGGTGGCGGGCAGGGTGTGTCGACGATCGTCGAAATGGAATAATATACCTGATTACAAGATGTGAAGTGCATGGTTTTGTCGAAAAAGTGACAAACAGGTTGCAACTTGTTGACAAACGTAGATAGCTTAAGTACTATGGTTAGGGACAACGTATACCGTATGCAAAAAGGGCGTTGTTTCTAACCACTTTTTTGAAGGAATTCGACAGTTTGTGTCAAATTTTTTTTTGGGAAAAATGGGCATGTGAAAGCAAAAAGGATGGGAGGGACCTTGTTTTGAAACAGGATCAGAACCGACCGTTACGGGCTTTTGCATTAGTAGGAACAATAGGGGTAGAAATGGCTACCTCTGTTATTTTTGGTTTTTGGGCTGGAAGTGCGATCGATAGGTGGTTAAAAACCGAACCGTGGTTCATGTTGATTGGATTATTGTTCGGATTAGCACTTGGTGTTTACGGTCTGTATCTTCTGGTTAAACAGTTCTTTGGAGAATGATATGGAACAATTTTCTTTGTCAATGCGCACCATAGCGAGGTACATATTTCTGTTGTTCTCCATGGTTGTGGTTTGCTGGTTGTTTATGCCGCAACGTGTATTTTTCCAAGGATTGCTGCTTGGGATATTTGTCAGCATGTGTAACGGCTTTATTCTGTATGTAAAGACAGTGCAAGCAAGCGAAGTCGCCCTTAATACGGGGCGGCGCATGCGAGGTTTGGGCATGCTGCCAAGATTTTTGCTGACCGGGTTTGCTGTATATGTTTCATTCCGGCTACCTCATTTATTTTCCTTCTACGGCGTAGTGGCGGGTCTTCCCACTGTTCCGATCCTGACGTTGCTTGTCACGATTTACTATTATATATCTACTAAACAAAAATAACGTGTATGCGAAAGGGGTGAATGAGAAAAGATGGAACATTATTCTCCGACGTTTAAGGCATTAGGAATGACATTTGACATTCCGGTTATGCTCATGTCTGTTTTAGCTTCAATCCTTGTACTTATCCTTGTTACAATTAGTACAAGAAACATGACCACGGGTGTACCGCGGGGCATGCAAAATTTCTTTGAA
This sequence comes from Aneurinibacillus soli, assembly GCF_002355375.1. Taxonomy (GTDB): domain Bacteria; phylum Bacillota; class Bacilli; order Aneurinibacillales; family Aneurinibacillaceae; genus Aneurinibacillus; species Aneurinibacillus soli. Next base: position 573,527 of record NZ_AP017312.1, read on the forward strand.
TGGGTTATCGACTTCGTTCGCGGAATCGCCGGCCAATTCATGGATGCGAAAACGGGTACAAAATTTGTTACACTTGGCATCACACTGTTCTTGTACATCTTCATTAGTAACCAGATGGGTGTTCTGGCGAACTTCAACGTTACGTATACAGAACCGAATCCTTCTCTTGGCATTACCCAGGAAGTCATCAACCAACATGGCCATGCGGTTACACATGATGGACATACAGTGAAAGAAGTGACGGTTTCCTGGTTCAAGTCACCAACAGCATCTCCGAGTGTGACATTCGGTCTTGCCTTGATGGTGCTGCTGTACGCACACTACCTTGGCATCAAGAAAAGCCCGGGTAAATACGTCAAGCACTGGTTTGAGCCAAGTCCGGCTATGTTTATCCTGCACGTGATGGAAGAGTTTATCATCAAACCATTAACGCTTCCGCTTCGTCTATTCGGTAACATTTTTGCCGGTGAAGTCCTGATTGCTTTCCTTCTGGCGGGCTCTGCTGCCGCTGTGAGTATTCCGCTTGTGATCTGGCTGGGTTACTCTGTATTCGTAGGCTCGATTCAGGCGTATATCTTTACGACATTAACACTGGTTTACATCTCGCAAAAAGTTGTGGATGACCACTAAAGTGTAGCTTTTCGCGTTGTAAAATAGATTTATCAATCATTTATTTATACTTTGTTGAGGAGGGAAATCATAATGGATTTCGCAATTGCATTAGGTTTAATCTTTGGTCTTGCAGCTGTTGGCGCAGGTATCGGTAACGGTCTTGTTGTTTCTCGTACAATTGAAGGGGTTGCTCGTCAACCAGAAGCTCGTGGCGGTCTCATGGGTCTTATGTTCCTTGGTCTTGGTCTGGTAGAGGCGGTTCCAATCATCGCCGTTGCTATCGGTTTCATGCTGTTCGGCCGTCTGGGCTAATAGTCAGGCATAACGTTTTAAAACACATGATTTTATTAGGCGGGGGCCGTTATCCTTCGCCTTCCTTTTGTACTTAAAGTGAATTCTCCTGCTACAGGAAAGGAGTGACGGACTGTGGATATCCAACTCGGTACATTGCTATTTCAAGTAGTAATGTTTCTGATTCTGTTGGCGCTTGTTTCTAAGTTTGCAATGAAACCGGCTATGTCGATTTTGCAAAAGCGCCAGGAACATATTGAAGGAAAAATCGCAGCTGCTGAGAAAGCGAATGCGGAAGCATCGTCTTTACTCGACCAGCAACGCGCTGAACTGAAAAAAGTGCGTGAAGATGCACAAAGTATTCTTGACCGTGCGAAGAAACAATCCGATGTGGAAGCTCAAGAAATCGTGGTAGCTGCACAGGAACGTGCAGAGCGCCTGGTTGAAGAAGCGAAGCTCGAAATCAACCGTGAAAAAGAGAAGGCCATCGCATCTGTTCGTGATCAGGTAGCTGGACTGTCTGTACTGCTTGCTTCTAAGATTATTGAGAAAGAAATGTCTCAATCAGAACAGCAGGATACAATTGAGCAGTTCATGAGACAGGTGGGCGGTCAAGTATGAGTGCTGTTGCGAAGCGCTATGCCCGTGCTCTGTTTGAAGTAGCGAGTGAAAATCAAACGATTGACACGACGGAAACGGAACTGAATCAAATCACGGATATCATCGCTCAGGATGCAGAGTTCAGAGCTATTCTGACACATCCAAAAATCACGGCAGCTGAAAAAACTGACATGCTCAACACACTGTTTGCAGGCAAAGTATCTGAGACTACACTTATATTCTTAGGCCTGGTAATCAATCGTGGGCGTGAAGAAAGCTTCAGTGATATTGCACAGAATTTTACGGAACTTGCCAACGAAGTGCGCGGCTATGCTGACGCTATCGTAACAACGGCAAAATCGTTAACAGAAGAAGAGGCGCAAGCAATTGCTGCCCAGTTCGGCGCCAAGCTGAACAAAAAGCTGCGTGTAACGACCAAAGTTGATCCTTCGATCATTGGAGGCATGATGGTTCGTATCGGTGACCGTATGTACGATGGCAGCATCAAAGGCAAACTGTCCCGTTTTACACAGCAGATTAAGCAAGCCCAAGTATGATAGATAGGGGTGAACCATAAGGTGAGCGCAATCAGACCAGATGAAATTAGTTCTCTGATTAAACAGCAGATTGAAAAATACAAATCTGACATCCAGGTTGTGGATGTAGGTACAGTTATCCAGGTTGGTGACGGTATCGCCCGTGTTCATGGTTTACAAAACGTTATGGCCGGTGAACTTCTTGAGTTCACAAATGGCATAATGGGTTTGGCTCAAAACCTTGAAGAAGATAACGTGGGTGCCGTAATTCTTGGACCTTATACAGACATTCGTGAAGGCGATGAAGTAAAACGTACAGGCCGTATCATGCAGGTTCCAGTAGGCGAAGCAATGCTCGGTCGTGTTGTAAATCCGCTCGGTCAGCCGCTTGATGGCATGGGTCCGATCGAAACGACAGAATTCCGTCCGATCGAAAGCCCAGCACCAGGTGTAATGGCTCGTAAATCCGTTCATGAGCCACTGCAAACAGGTATTAAAGCAATCGATGCGATGGTTCCGATCGGCCGCGGCCAACGTGAGCTTATCATCGGTGACCGTCAAACAGGTAAAACAGCTATCGCACTTGATACAATCATCAACCAAAAAGGCAAGAACATGGTATGTATCTATGTTGCGATCGGTCAAAAACAATCCACTGTAGCAGGCGTAGTTGAAACACTCCGTCAGCACGGTGCTCTTGAGTACACAATCATCGTATCCGCTACAGCATCTGATCCAGCTCCACTGCTGTATCTCGCTCCGTACGCAGGTGTATCGATGGGTGAGTACTTCATGTACAAGGGTGGTCACGTTCTTTGCGTATACGATGACCTTTCCAAACAAGCGGCAGCATACCGCGAACTTTCCCTGCTTCTCAAACGCCCGCCGGGTCGTGAAGCATATCCAGGGGACGTATTCTACTTACACAGCCGTCTGTTAGAGCGTGCTGCGAAGCTGAGCGATGACCTGGGTGGCGGTTCTTTAACAGCTCTTCCATTCATCGAAACACAAGGTAGTGACGTATCTGCGTACATCCCGACGAACGTAATTTCGATCACAGATGGCCAGATCTTCCTTGAATCCAACCTGTTCTACTCTGGTCAGCGTCCTGCGGTTAACGTAGGTATCTCTGTATCTCGTGTAGGTGGTTCCGCTCAGATTAAAGCGATGAAAAAAGTTGCAGGTTCCCTGAAACTTGACCTCGCGCAATACCGTGAGCTGCAGGCATTTGCTCAGTTCGGTTCCGATCTGGACAAATCCACACAAGCGCGTCTGAACCGTGGGGAGCGCACAACTGAAATTCTGAAGCAAGGTCAGTTCGAGCCGATGGGCGTTGAGAAGCAAGTTGTTTCAATTTATGCAGCAACAAAAGGCTTCCTTGATGATATCCCGGTTAGCGATGTTAAACGCTTTGAGAAAGAACTGCACTCTTATATCGAACATAACAAAAAAGAGATCTTCGACACAATTGTTAACACGAAAGAGTTACCACCGGAAGACCAATTGAACGCAGCTATTAACGAGTTCAAGAAGGGCTTCGCTGTATCCGAGTAATCGTTGCGTGTCATACGAGTTTGATCAGATACAAAAAAAGGTGGTGAACATAAGTGGCCGGAGGACTTCGTGAAATAAAAGGGCGTATCAAAAGCGTCCAGAATACACGTCAAATCACGAAAGCGATGAAGATGGTTGCAGCTGCGAAACTGCGTCGTGCGCAGGAGCGCGCTGAGGCATCTCGTCCGTACGCAGACAAAATGCGTGAGGTCGTTATGAGCATCGCTGCCGGCACATCGGGCGCGAAGCACCCGATGCTGCAAAGCCGTCCTGTCAAAAAGACAGGCTATGTCGTGATTACGTCTGACCGCGGTCTCGCGGGCGGATACAACGGAAACGTGCTCCGCATGGTTTCCCGGACGATTGATGAGCGTCATACGAGCAAGGACGAATATACAATTATTGTGCTGGGTCGTAGAGGACGAGACTTCTTTAAGAAGCGCAATTACTCGGTGATTGAAGAGGTTGTGAACCTGTCTGATTCACCGACATTCGCTGACATTAAGAATGTCACGCGCAAAGCAGTACAGCTGTTTGCGGATGAGCAGATTGATCAATTGTATCTTGTATACAACAAATTCATCAGCGCGATCCAGCAAGAGCCGACTGAAGTGCAACTTCTTCCACTTAGTGGTATCGAAAAAGTAGAAGGAACACCAACGTACGATTTCGAACCATCTGCGGATGAAGTGCTTGCCGACCTGTTGCCGAAATATGCAGAAACGCTTATTTTCAGTGCGCTGCTTGATGCGAAAGCAAGTGAGCAGGGTGCCCGGATGACAGCGATGGGCAGTGCAACGGATAATGCGTCAGATATGATTGACCGCCTGACACTGTTCTACAACCGTGCCCGCCAGGCAGCGATTACGCAAGAGATTGCGGAGATCGTCGGCGGAGCCAACGCGCTCGAATAGGTCGAAGCGTTAGATAGGAGGGAAACAGATGAGCAAGGGACGTATCCTTCAGGTAATGGGTCCGGTTGTTGACGTTCAGTTCGAACGCGGAAACCTGCCTGAGATTTATAATGCGATTAAAGTAAATGGAACACTTGAAAACGGTAAGGTTGTTGACCTTACTCTCGAAGCTGCTCTTCACTTAGGTGACAATGTTGTTCGTGCTGTTGCGATGTCATCCACAGATGGTCTCGTACGTGGTATGGAAGTTACGGACACAGGTAAGCCGATTTCTGTACCGGTTGGAGAGAAAACACTCGGCCGCGTATTCAACGTACTTGGTGAGCCGATCGACTTGAAAGACGCTCCAACTGATGTTGAATACCATCCGATTCATCGCCAGGCTCCTGCTTTCGAAGAGCAGTCTACAGCAGATGAAGTTCTTGAGACAGGTATCAAAGTCGTTGACCTTCTTGCACCGTATGCAAAAGGTGGTAAAATCGGTCTGTTCGGTGGTGCCGGTGTAGGTAAAACCGTACTGATCCAGGAACTGATCAACAACATCGCACAAGAGCACGGTGGATATTCCATCTTCGCTGGTGTAGGTGAGCGTACTCGTGAAGGGAATGACCTGTATCACGAGATGGTTGAATCAGGCGTTATTAATAAAACATCCATGGTATTCGGTCAGATGAATGAGCCGCCGGGTGCGCGTCTGCGTATTGCCCTGACTGGTCTGACAATGGCTGAATATTTCCGTGATGTGGAAGGTCGTGACGTACTTCTGTTCGTCGACAACATCTTCCGCTTTACACAGGCAGGTTCTGAGGTATCGGCTCTTCTCGGTCGTATGCCATCTGCTGTAGGTTACCAGCCGACGCTTGCAACTGAAATGGGTCAGCTGCAAGAGCGTATCACATCTACGAAAAAAGGTTCTGTAACGTCTATTCAGGCGATCTACGTACCTGCGGATGACTATACTGACCCGGCTCCAGCAACAACATTTGCTCACTTGGATGCTACGACCAACCTTGACCGTGGTATCTCTGAGCTTGGTATCTACCCTGCGGTAGACCCGCTTGCTTCTACATCCCGTATTCTGTCTCCAGCCGTTGTAGGCCAGGAGCACTACGATGTAGCGCGTGGCGTTCAGTCTATTCTGCAACGTTATAAAGAACTTCAAGACATCATCGCGATCCTTGGTATGGATGAGCTGAGTGATGAAGATAAGCAAACCGTAAACCGTGCTCGTAAAATTCAACGTTTCATGTCTCAGCCGTTCCACGTTGCTGAGCAGTTTACTGGTGCGCCTGGTAAATACGTTCCGGTTAAAGAAACAGTTCGCAGCTTCAAGGAAATCCTTGAAGGTAAGCATGACAATCTTCCGGAAGCAGCGTTCCTGTATGTAGGAGCGATTGAAGAAGCGGTTGAAAAAGCTAAGAATATGTAGTTCAACCCTGACGAAGGGGAGGGTTTCGTAGATGAATACAATTGCAGTCGAAATCGTTACTCCAGAACGGGTTGTCTACCGCGGAGATGCACGCATCGTCGTAGCCAGAGGTATGGAAGGGGATCTAGGCGTGCTGCCTAATCACATTCCGACGGTTACACCGTTGAAGATTGCTCCGGTTCTGGTGAAGAAGCATGAAGGTGCAGACGATATTATTGCTGTAAGCGGTGGGATGATGGAAGTTCGTAAAGATAAAATTACGATTCTTGCTGAATCTGCTGAACTAGCGGATGAAATTGACGTAAATCGTGCAACAGCTGCAAAAGAGCGAGCAGAACGCCGTCTTGCTGAAAGTGGCCGTGATAATGTTGATTTTAAACGCGCTCAGTCGTCGCTTCAACGTGCAATGAACCGTCTAAACATTGTAGGTAAATAGGTAAAAAAGCCCCCGTTGTGATTAAAACACAGCGGGGGCTTTTTTCATGAATTATTTTCCTTCCTATCAAAAAGATTGCCTAATCTGTGATATAATGGACACGAATAATATGGTCCAGTAAGCCTATGCAGGAGCGATGAATGATTGCGTATGTTTCCAGAAAAGCATCATCCCCTTTGGCCCACGGATCAGGCACATCTCCGGGTTCTTCCGGATCGAATTCACGTAGCAGATGAATGTTTCCGCTTGTAGTACCTAATTTGCAGATATTGCTGTGATTAGAGCTATCCATAGCAATTATATAATCCCATCGGGTCAAATCTTCCCCTGTAAACTGTCTGGCATACTGTCCATCCAGTGACACGCCGTGCTTTGCTGCTGCCCGTATGGAACCAAGGTCCGGTCGTTCACCGGTATGGTAGCTTGCAGTACCTGCTGAATCAATATGAAAGTACTCAGACAGCCCTCTTTTCTCTACAAGATGTCGAAATATACCTTCTCCAAGAGGGGAACGGCATATGTTTCCAAGACAAACAAAAACGATATGAATTTTTTTAGTTTTTGACATGAATTCACACCCTTTCTGATAGGAAAATTACTATACAAATGTACCATATGATCAGCTAATTCCTCTATTAGACAGTAAAAGATGCATTTGGTATAATTGTATGGAATTTTCATATACACATTTTTGTAACTTGATTTTTTATTAATTTTAGGGTAGGGGGAAGGTTATGGCAACGTTATATTCAAACAACTATCTGATTGTTGTCATTTTTCTCTTCTTAGGCATCATTCTGCCCGTGGTAGCGATTACATTGGCACGACTTCTAGCGCCAAGTAACCCCACTGAGGAGAAAAGAAAGACGTACGAAAGCGGGGTCGATCCGATCGGTTCCAGCTGGGTTCAATTTAACGTCAAATACTACATTTTCGCTTTGCTTTTTGTTGTGTTTGACGTTGAGACTGTCTTCTTATATCCATGGGCAGTAGCCTTTGACAGTCTTGGGCTTTTTGCACTTGTTGAAATGATGATCTTTATTTTCCTGCTTGTCATTGGTTTAGTTTATGCCTGGAAAAAGAAGGTGTTGGAATGGAACTGAATTTAGAGGGCATCACCTTAGAAGAACGAAAAGAGTTAGAACGCAACGTTGTATTTAGTACATTTGAACAGCTCAAAGCATGGGCACGAAGCAACTCGATCTGGCCGCTTACATTCGGCCTTGCTTGTTGTGCAATCGAAATGATGGGAACAGGGGGTGCGAACTGGGATACGGACCGATTTGGCGTATTCTATCGTGCTTCGCCGCGTCAGTCTGACTGTATGATTGTATCGGGCACAGTAACGAAGAAGATGGCCCCACTTGTACGCCGTTTGTATGATCAGATGGCAGAGCCGAAGTGGGTTATTGCCATGGGGTCCTGTGCAACAGCCGGGGGACCGTATGTGAACTCATATGCGGTTGTCAAAGGCGTGGATCAGATTATTCCGGTCGATGTTTATATTCCGGGATGTCCACCAAGTCCGCCTGCTTTAATTTATGGGATTAACAAGCTACAGGAAAAAATTCGTTATGAAGCGAAGACCGGGAAGAAGGTGACCGGTGAATGAGTGAAGAGAAAAAGAGGCCAACACCAGAAGAGAAAGCTGCCGCTGCCGCGAAAGCCAAGGCTGCTGCAGCTGCTAAAGCGAAGGCTGCCAGCACTACGGATGGAGATGTAGATGCTGACGCCAAGGCCAAAGCTGCTGCTGCCGCAAAAGCAAAAGCCGCCGCCGCTGCCGCCGCAAAAGCGAAAGCCGCCGGTGCTGCTGGAGGAGACGAAGCTCCGCCTGAACCGAAAAAACCATCACCAAAACAGCCCGTATTGGATCAAATTGTGAAAGTTATAACACAGAAGCTGGGTCAGGATGTATTGGAAGACTCGTACATTAATGAACTGAGTGAACACATTCCGACGCTTGTTGTAAAGAAAGAGAGTCTTTTTGAGACTGCCCGCCTGCTTCGTGAACATGAAGAACTCGCGTTTGATTATCTTTCACTTAGTCTGGGCGTGGATTATGAAACGCACATGGAATCGGTTATTTACTTGTACTCCTATACAAAAGGAGAAAATGTGTGCATCAAAGTAAAAGTAGATCGCGATAACCCGCATGTTGCATCGGTTATGCCGATCTGGCCAGGTGCCGATTGGTTCGAGAGGGAGACGTACGATCTTCTCGGGATTGTGTATGAAGGACATGCAAACTTAAAACGCATCATGCTTCCGGAAACATGGGTTGGGTACCCGCTGCGTAAAGACTATGTACAGTACGACGGGGAGGTGTGAGGACAGTGAGCCAGAGCACAGGAATCAGAACAGAAGAAATGCTGCTGAATGTCGGGCCTCAGCACCCGAGTACGCACGGTGTATTCCGGATGATTGTCAAGATTGACGGGGAGACGATAACCGAATGTATTCCGATTATTGGGTATTTGCATCGTGGAACCGAGAAGCTTGCTGAGAACCTGAACTATACACAGATTATCCCGTATACGGATCGTATGGATTACATCGCAGCGATGTCGAACAACTACATGATGGTGCACACTGTTGAGACGATGATGGGGCTTGAAATCCCGGAACGTGCAGAATACTTGCGCGTGATCGTGCTCGAATTGCAGCGGGTAGCCAGCCACTTGCTATGGTTTGGTACATATTTGCTTGACCTGGGTGCCTTGAGCCCGCTCTTATATGCGTTCGTTGATCGGGAAAAAATCCTGAGTTTCTTTACCGAAATCTCAGGTGCTCGCCTCACGTACAATTATATGCGGGTTGGCGGCGTGAAATGGGATGCTCCAGAGGGCTGGCTTGAAAAAGTGGACGAGTTCGTGCCGTATATGCGCAAGCAGCTTCAGGATTATCATGGACTTGTTACAGGGAATGAAGTATTTGAGAATCGTGTAAAAGGGGTCGGAATTATTACGAGAGAAGAAGCGATTGCATATTCCATGAGCGGTGTGCAGCTTCGTGCATCGGGTGTGAAGTGGGACTTGCGCAAAGATCAGCCGTATTCCATCTATGATCGGTTTGATTTCGAAGTCCCGACAGAGACAGCAGGGGATTGCTTTGCTCGCTATATGATCCGCTTCCGTGAAATGGTAGAATCCCTCAATATTATTGAGCAGGCTTTAAAGCAGATGCCGGATAGCGGCGAGATCATAGCCAAAGTTCCGCGTATCATTAAAGCCCCACAGGGTGAGGCATTTACAAGAGTGGAGGCACCGCGTGGCGAGATCGGCTGCTATATTGCAAGCAACGGGAAAGACAAACCGTATCGCATCAAATTCCGCCGTCCATCCTTTGCCAACCTTCAAATTCTTCCGAAGCTGATGCAGGGACAGAATATTGCGGACATGGTAGCCATCCTCGGAAGTATTGACATTGTACTTGGGGAGGTTGACGGTTAATGGATGCGTATTTGCAACAAGCATTGGGCTTACAAAATGGCCTTGTCTTTATTCTGTCAGCGGCTGCATTGCTCGGTATTGTACTGGGATTCGTAACGTATTCGATCTATTTTCAACGTAAAATTCTTGGTTGGATGCAGTTGCGTGTCGGTCCAAACCGGGTAGGGCCATTCGGTCTTCTTCAGACCGTGGCAGACGTACTGAAGCTATTATTGAAAGAAGATATTATCCCGAAGGCTGTTGACAAGCCGCTCTTTATTCTGGCGCCTGTTATCGCTTTTACACCGGCGTTCGCGGTGCTTGCGGTCATGCCGTTTACGGAAAATCTGCACTTTGCAGACATTGGAGTAGGGCTGCTGTATTACATTGCGGTATCGGGGATTACCGTACTTGGAGTCATAATGGGTGGATGGGCGTCGAACAATAAATGGGCCCTTATCGGTGCGATGCGTTCGGCTGCACAGATGATCAGTTACGAGATTCCGCTTGTTATGTCGGTTGTCGGTGTTGTATTGATGACAGGCAGCTTGAATTTGATTGATATCGTAGAGAAACAGCGTGAGATGGGCATGTGGTTCTTTATTCCACAATTTCTTGGCTTTGTTGTATTCATCATTGCTCAGCTCGCCGAGTTAAGCCGGACACCATTTGACCTGACAGAAGCAGAATCCGAGCTCATCTCTGGCTATCACGTCGAGTACAGCGGTTTCCGCTGGGCGTTCTTTATGTTGACGGAGTATGTGTACATTTTTGCGATGGCATCACTGACGACTGTGTTGTTCCTCGGAGGCTGGCTGCCACCATTTGAATTCCTGGCATTCATTCCAGGTATTATCTGGTTCGGACTTAAGTTTGCCTTCATTGTATTCTTTATTTTCTGGCTGCAGGCGACGTTCCCACGGATGCGTGTCGACCAGTTGATGCAGATGGGTTGGAAAGTTCTGCTGCCGGTGGCGCTGCTGAATATCCTGATCACTGCAGTGTTGAAGACGGTACTGTAGAAGGGGTGATAGCATGTTAAGATTTGCCAAAGGACTGGCGTATACATTTAAGCAAATGACAGAGAAAAAGGCAACGCACATGTATCCGGATCAGGAGATGATATGGCCGGAACGATTCCGGGGCATTCAGCATTTCGCACCAGAAAAATGCATCGTATGCAATCAGTGCGCTCGCATCTGTCCGACGAGTTGTATCAACCTGATCGGGAAGAAGAGTGAAGACCCGAATAAAAAAGGAAAAGTGATCGACACGTATGACATTAACTTCGAGTTATGCATTCTGTGTGATCTGTGTACGGAAGTGTGCCCGACTGAGGCGATTGTGATGACCACAAACTTTGAACTGGCCACATACAGTCGCGATGAGCTGTTTAAAAACCTGCGCTGGCTTGATGATAACAATACCAATGTACGGGGAGGGGAAGCCTAAATGAGCGGACAGGTAATCGCATTTTTCGTGCTTGCCCTGCTATCCATTGGGGGCGCAGTGTTCATGATCAGCAGTACGCGCGTGGTACACATGGTAGTATCCCTGGCGTTTACATTTCTCGGGATTGCTGGACTGTACATTCTGCTTGAGGCGGAGTTTGTTGGTATGACACAAATCCTTGTGTATTCCGGTGCGATCTCCATTCTCATGCTGTTCGGAATCATGCTGACGCGTCATGATGCAATGGACGTTATGGTTCGGACGGGATGGACTAAGCAGTTGCTTCGTCTAGCGATCGTTGTATTTTTTATCATTGTTGGCTTTACGTTGTACAGTGCCCCGTGGAGTGGCGAGCCGGCAGCATTCTCGGAGCAGAACAATGTAAAAGAAATCGGGATTCAAATGTTCACGCATTACATGATTCCGTTTGAACTCGTATCTGTACTTCTTCTTGTTGCGCTTGTGGGCTCGATTATTCTCGCGAAGAAGGAGGCGGACGACGAATGAGTGTACCGATTATCTCATATTTACTAGTCGGTTTGATTCTGTTCTGTATCGGTTTATACGGATGTTTAACCAAGCGCAATGCAGTTGTGGTGCTTCTCTGCATTGAGTTAATGCTGAATGCGGCAAACATCAATCTGGTTACATTTGCAAAATTCGGGTTGTTTGCCAACATCGCCGGACAGGTATTCTCGCTGTTTACGATTACGGTGGCGGCAGCCGAGGCGGCCGTGGGGATTGCCATCCTGATTGCCCTGTACCGCAACCGCAACACGGTTCAGGTTGACGAGATGGATTTACTGAAGCGATAGAATGGAAGGGGAATGGTGATCTGATATGTTAGCAAATGCATGGCTCATCCCGCTCTTTCCGCTCCTGGCTTTCGTGCTGCTGGTCGCATTCGGTCGACAGCTCAAGGAAGCATCCGCCTATGTGGGAATTCTCGCAACGGCTGCTTCGTTTATTGTGGCGCTGCGTGTCTTTTTCGAGCGGTTCGCCGGGGGAGCGGAGGATTATCTGAATAATAGCTTCAACTGGTTAACATATGCCGGACAGAAAATCACAATGGGTTATGAAGTAACCCAGTTGAATGCTATGATGCTTGTGATTGTTACACTGGTCAGTCTATTGGTTAATATTTATTCCAAAGGCTATATGCACGGAGATGATAGATTTCCAGTGTTCTACCAGTATCTTGCACTTTTCACGTTTTCAATGCTTGGCGTTGTCTTGTCGCCAAATATTTTACAGTTGTACATATTTTGGGAGCTTGTAGGGGTATGTTCCTTCCTGCTTGTGGGTTTTTACTTCTTCAAGCCAGAAGCGCGTGCGGCTGCCAAAAAAGCCTTTATCGTGACCCGTGTCGGGGACGTGGGGCTCTTCATCGCCCTTGCTCTGATCTTCTGGTGGGTTGGCAGCTTCAATTATGATGATATCTTCGCTAAAGTTCAGGCTGGTGGTATTGAAGAGTGGAAGATTACGCTCATCGGTATCCTTGTCTTCGTTGGTGCCATGGGTAAGTCTGGTCAGTTCCCGCTTCATACGTGGCTTCCAGATGCGATGGAAGGCCCGACTCCGGTCAGTGCCCTCATCCACGCAGCTACGATGGTTGCAGCCGGTGTATACCTTGTAGCACGCATGTACGATTTGTATCTGGCATCGCCGGTAGCGACGGAAGTGATCGCCTATGTAGGTGGATTTACCGCTATTTTTGCCGCTTCCATTGGCTTGACGCAACGCGATATTAAACGTGTGCTCGCGTATTCAACGGTCAGCCAGCTCGGTTACATGATGCTAGCACTTGGTGCAGCAAGTGCGGCAGGTTATGTAGCGGGTACGTTCCACTTGATGACACACGCGTTCTTCAAAGCCCTTCTGTTCCTCGGAGCAGGTAGCGTTATTCATGCGGTGCATACCCAGGACATCTTTGAGATGGGTGGCCTGTGGAAGAAGATGCGGATTACCGGCACTGTTTTCTTAATTGGATGTCTGGCGATTGCGGGTATTCCGCCGTTCGCGGGCTTCTGGTCCAAAGAAGAAATTTTGAATGCGACGCTCGCATCAGGACGCTATGATCTGTTTATTATGGCGGTCATTGCGGCTTCGTTCACAGCTTTCTATATGTTCCGTCTGTTCTTCCTCACCTTTACGGGTACACCACGTACAGACAACAGCCATGCGCATGAGTCGCCATCTGTGATGACTGTGCCGATGCTTGTGTTAGCGGTACTTGCTGTATTGGCAGGTCTGATCAATACGCCGTGGAAGCAGGTGCTTGGTGACTGGTTGACAAATAATTTTACACTGTATACAAACGGCCACGGAGGCGAACATCACGGCCCGATGTGGGTGACTGCTCTTGCGATTGCGGTATCGGTAGCCGGTATTGCACTGGCCTGGGTGATGTATGGGAAGGGACGGATTCCTTCTGGCAAGGAAGGTATGCTGTATCGACTGTCCTTCCGCAAATACTACGTGGATGAGATTTACGACATTCTATTTGTTGAGCCGCTGCGTGCACTTGGCAAGGCGATGAACTGGATTGATCACGCGATTGTGGACGGTCTGGTGCGTCTGGTTGCGCGGGCTGCGCAAGGAATTGGTGGCATAGGAGCGCGGATGCAGGATGGTAAGGTGCAGACATATGGAACGATTGCCTTTATCGGCCTGGTGCTGCTTCTGGCCGGCTTGACAATAGCAGGGGGGTACGTAGAGCAATGGCGAACTATTTTCTCACAATCCTAACGTTTTCACCGCTGCTGGGTGTGCTGCTGCTCGCGTTCGTTCCGAAAAACCTGCCCGGCACTAGTAAAGCAATTGGAATTCTTGCGACACTTGTTCCGCTTGTACTGGCTTTGATGCTGTATACAGGATTTGATTCGACAGCACCGGGGCTGCAGCTAGTTCAGCAGATGAATTGGATTAACATCCCGCTTAGCAACACGCAGTCGCTCCCGATCCGTTTTGAGATGGGTGTCGATGGGCTATCCATGCCGCTTGTGCTGCTGACAGCTATCATCAGCACAATGGCAGCGGTTGTAGGTCTGACAATTGATAAACGCTGGAAAACCTTCTATGTGTTGTTCCTGATCGTAGAGATGGGCATGCTCGGTGTATTTACTGCAGCGAACTTGTTCCAGTTGTTTATTTTCTTTGAATTTACGATTATTCCGATGTTCTTCATGTTGGGTATCTGGGGCTATGTGGATCGCGAGAAGGCTGCGTTCAAATTCCTGTTGTATAACGGGGTTGGTTCTGCCATTATGCTGATCGTATTTGTTATCCTGTTCGTTCTGACAGGAACATTAAACATCGCGAAAATTGCCGAGCTGTTCACCAGTCCGATGTCGCCATTTAATGTTCCGGATGTACCGGGCTATATTCCGAATAGTGTTCGTCTGGGACTGTTTCTGGCTCTGCTACTTGCATTTGCCATCAAGATTCCAATCGTACCGTTCCATACGTGGATGCTGAAAACATATCAGGAAGGTCATCCGGCGGTTATTATGATTTCGTCCGGTGTTCTGATTAAGATCGGGGGCTATGCGCTGATCCGTCTGAACGCGGGCTTCTTCCCGCAGTGGATGAATGAACTGGCCACACTGATTGCGGTGCTTGGTGTGATTAATATTTTGTATGGGGCTGTGCTCGCACTTGTACAGAATGAACTGAAACAAATGCTGGCATATTCCAGCGTAAGCCATATGGGAGTTGTGCTTCTGGGGATTGCGGCAGTCAATGCGCAGGGACTCCAGGGTGCGATTTTCCAAATGATATCGCATGGTCTGATTGCCGCGCTTATGTTCTATCTTGTCTCGCTTGTTCATGAACGTGCAGGTACAAGTGATATCCGCAAACTTGGGGGTCTGGCAAAATCAATGCCGATTATTAGCGGGATTTTCCTGACCGCAATGATGGCATCGGCGGGCCTACCAGGAATGTCTGGTTTTATTAGTGAGTTCCTGGCGTTTGTTGGGCTGTTCGGTTCAAAACCAGCAATCGCAGCAGTCGGTGCGATTGGGATTATTTTGACAGCTGTCTATTTGCTTCGAGCTACACTTGCGACAACGTTTGGTCCAACGCACGCGGAGCATGAGAGTCTAGCAGATGCACAGGCGATTGAAGTTGTTCCAATGGTCGTTTTGCTTAGTTTAATCATTCTGATCGGTGTTTATCCGGCTGTATTGAGTGAACCACTGCAGGCGACGTTGCAAACTATTGCGTCAGGGATTGGAGGTTTCAGCCGATGAATAGTAAATGGGGGGTTCTGGCCGAATATGACTGGTCAGTGATGAGTCCTGAGTTTACCATACTTGGTGTTGCTACACTCCTGTCGCTGATTGATTTACTCATGGGCAAAAAAGCAGATCGTCGCATTCTCGCCTGGATCGGGCTTGCAGGTGTCATTCTTGCCGGATATTTTGTTATCCGAAATACCGGGCACAATGTTGTATCCATCATGAATGATATGTACCGCCTGGACGGGTTTGCGAATGCCTTTAAGCTGATTTTCCTCGGTGGTGTGGCATGCGTACTGCTCATCTCGATTAGCTATATTGATGAAGCGCGTAATGTACCGTATTCCGGAGAGTATTATTATTTGCTGCTATCTGCATTGCTTGGTGCCATGATTATGGCCTCATCGGCAGATTTGATTACGCTGTTTGTCGGTCTGGAGTTGCTCTCGCTTTCTTCCTATATATTAGTAGGAACGAGGAAGCATCATATTCAGTCGAACGAATCAGCGTTTAAGTATGTCGTATCCGGTGGAATTGCGGCAGCGATTATCCTGTACGGCATGTCGTTTATCTATGGGATAACCGGATCAACGAATTTGTATACCATTGCAGAACGCTTGCCAAATGCATTTTATGGCGGCTTTGATCTTCTAATCTATCTTGCGTTCTTCCTGATGATTGTGGGTCTTGCTTTCAAGATCTCTGCTGTGCCATTCCACATGTGGGCACCGGATGTGTATCAGGGAGCGCCGACGCCGATTACCGCGTTCCTGTCTGTTGTATCCAAAGCAGCAGGGTTTGCGATCATTCTGCGTATGTTTATCGTAATCTTTATCAACATTGTTGAAGTGGATGCCAAACTGGGTATGCAGCAGCCGATTATTGCGGGTAAGCTGGCACTCTACATCTCGATCATTGCGGCAGCTTCCATGATTATCGGGAATACACTGGCACTTCGTCAGGTTAATGTGAAGCGAATGATGGCATATTCGGGTATTGCGCAGGCAGGCTATCTACTTGTGCCTCTAGCATCTCTGACTGGTCTTTTGTTGGATCAGACGGTGTTCTATCTGATCGCTTATCTGCTGGCGAATATGGGTGCTTTTGCGGTCATTATGATCGTAAATCGTGATCAACAAACGGAAGATGTGAAAGGATTTGCGGGCCTGTACCATCGGGCACCGTGGTTGTCGATTTCCATGACATTCTTCCTACTTTCGCTTGCGGGCATTCCACTTTCTGCCGGTTTCTTTGGGAAGTTCTATATCTTTATGAGTGCTGTCGGCTTGATGAAATACTGGCTAGCCGGGATTATGATGGCAACAAGTGTGATCTCGTACTACTACTATTTTGGTATCGTTCGCCAGATGTATATGCGTCCAGGTTCGACAGAATCGCCACTGCGTGTGCCAGCTCCGATCGCGGTTGTTGTTCTGCTGACATTCATCGGAACTGTAGTGATTGGTGTGATGCCAGACCCGGTTATTCAGTACATCCATACGAATTTCCCGTTCCAGCAAATTTTTGAATCGGGTTCGAAGTTGTAGTATAGCGTAGTATGATTTCCAAAGAATGCCCCGTGCTTGTACGTATGGTACAATAAGCCGAGGCATTCTTTTTTCGAGAAAAGGAAGTGAAAGAGATGGCGATAGAGGGCATGATTAATATTATGCTGTCGCTTGTGTTTATTGGACTGAGCTTCTGGGCGCTGCAGGCGTTCCGCTTTGACCTGTTTTTGTCTGAGGCCAGAGGAGGCAGAGCTCGTCTGCTACAGGTTTTTCTTGCGATTGTTATTGGGCATGGGGTAGCTAGGTTTTTCACCGATTATTACGGGTGGACCCAGATGCTCCGCCAATTTTTTGTATAGCTTAAGCCACACATAAAGCAGCGTAACCAGACAGCGCTGCTTTTTTCATTGTATAAGAGCCTCCCATTCCGTAAACACTGAAATAAAAAGAAGATTGGGAGAGGAAAGTAATGAAAATATATACAGTCTGGAAAATGATCTTGCTTGTTTTGCTGGGGGTTTCGGCGCTAATGGTGTATCCTGTTGTCGCGAGTATGACGGAAACGTCTGATGTCGATACAGCGATCACACATGCGCGGAATGATCTTGAACGCTTGATGCAGGCGACCCGGCAGACGGGTGCACAGGTTGACACCGTTAGCTTACGGGCAAAGGCCAGTTTTCCTGCTCTGGATACGGAAGAAGAGCAGCAGAAATTTTTACGAAAATTCGGCATACCAGTATGGCAACAAGACGTAAAGGATTCGATTTACTCCTACACAGGCGAGAAAAAGGACGGGACCATTCAGTTGAAAATTCACGTGTCTTTTTCCTCGGATAAGGGAGTAAAGAAGAATAACAGCGATTTATCGATGGAAGTTACAGGTGAAGAGAAGCAGGTTACAGAAATGGAGCAAGAGCTTCATACGTATTTGAAAAGTAATGGAATTAGGTCTGAACTCCTACAAATTATGTCTTGTGTCAGAGGATTTTATAGTGGTAAACTGAAAAATGACTTGCAAATTGAGAAAACAAGTCGCATACTGGCCGAACTTAATGGAAAAATAGTGGAAAGTCTTACTGAGGAGACGATTCAGAGCACTTCAGCTTATTCACCCCTACTAAGTACCATGATTCGCACCAATCATCAACCTATGAATGTGCAGGTAGCGACACACTATAGCCAGTATCAGAACAGGACAACAATTACAGTGGGAACACCGATTATTACAGCGGAATATTATTAGAGCAGGACGCGGGGGGAAGTAGCGTGGATAAGATTATCATCCGCGGTGGGCGACGTCTGTCGGGGAACGTTCGTGTACACGGCGCAAAAAATGCAGTATTGCCAATCATTGCAGCATCGATTCTGGCAGAAGACGGTGCTAGTACCATTCATGAAGTCCCTGGATTGGATGATGTATATGCCATCAGCGAAGTTATTAAAGCACTCAATGTAGAAATCACATATGATGATCAGAAGGAAATCCTTTTGGTTAACGCGCAGGGCTTATCGGCGGTCGAGGCACCTTATGAATGGGTAAGGAAAATGCGGGCATCGTTTTTGGTAATGGGCCCTTTACTTGCGCGCAAAGGACAGGCAAAAATACCACTTCCAGGTGGTTGTGCAATTGGATCACGCGGCATTGACCAGCATCTTAAGGGATTTGAAGCCATGGGTGCAAAAGTGGAGATCGGACAGGGATATATTTTTGCAAGCGTAGCAGGCCGATTAAAAGGAACAAAAATTTACCTGGATCTTCCAAGTGTAGGCGCGACGGAAAACATCATGATGGCTGCCAGTATGGCAGAAGGCATGACCGTTATCGAAAACGCAGCACAGGAACCAGAGATTGTAGACCTGGCTAACTATCTGAATGCCATGGGTGCACGCGTCCGTGGTGCCGGAACCGATACGATTCGTATCGAAGGCGTAGAACGGATGCATGGGGCTGTACATAGCGTAATTCCAGACCGGATTGAGGCGGGAACGTTCATGGTTGCGGCGGCCATTACACGTGGGGACGTGACTATTGAGAATGCCATCATTGATCATCTTAAGCCGGCTGTAGCAAAGCTGAGAGAGATGGGCGTAGAGGTCGAAGAAGTAGAGAACGGTGTACGTGTATGTTGCGAGAATCCGCTCAAAACGATTGATGTGAAGACACTACCACATCCGGGATTCCCGACAGATATGCAGGCACAGTTCATGGCGATGATGCTGTCGGTACCGGGTACAAGTTTAATTACGGAAACTGTATTTGAGAACCGCTTTATGCATGTGGATGAATTTAAACGCATGGGATCGGTTATCAAAATCGAGGGTCGGACCTCTTTTGTAACGGGTGGTACGCGCTTAACCGGAGCGAAAGTAAAAGCAACTGACCTCCGTGCAGGAGCAGCGCTCATTCTGGCGGGCCTCATCTGTGAAGGGGAAACGGAAATAACAGAGCTTCACCATATCGATCGTGGATATGTGCGCATTGTTGAGAAATTTAAAGCACTTGGCGCTGATATCGAACGCCACAATACGCCGGTTGTTCAACTTGTCAAAGACGAGTCAGAATCGGAAGCTGTGGTATCTTCAACAGAAGCGTCGCTGGCCTAATTGTATAGACATTAATTAAGAAGAGTCTGCGAATGAAGGTTTCGCAGACTCTTTTGCATTCATAATGGTTTTTTCTCCGGCATAGTCTTCTTAAGAGAGAGTTGTCCAACAGGCATCTGGAGGGAGAATCCAATGAAAAATATTTTGTATTTCGTCGTTGCTGTTATCGGTGTACTGCTTGCTGTTCCATCCATTCTTGTACTCATTCATACAGAGCCTGAAGCAGTATCAGAAAAGCCTGCATCGATGCAGAAAGCATCTACCGCTGCCATTTCACCGACTGGAAAACAAGAAAAACCGATCACCTTTCCGATTAAAGTCCTTCGTGTGGAAACCGGAAAAGTAGAATCGATTCCGCTCGAACAGTACGTCGCAGGTGTTGTGGCCGGTGAGATGCCCGCTGAATTCGAAGTAGAAGCATTAAAAGCACAGGCGCTAGCCGCCCGAACGTATATTACACTCCGTATTGCCAAAAAAGATTTTTCCGATGTGCCTAAGCAGGGGCACGTTACCGATACCATAAAGCATCAAGTATACCTTGACGATAAACAGCGCCGCGCACGCTGGGGAAGTACGTATGACTGGAAAAATGAACGCATTGTACGTGCTGTACAGGAAACAGCCGGTCAGATTCTCACGTATGAAAATCAGCCGATTAATGCGACCTTTTTTTCGACAAGCAACGGCTACACAGAAAATGCAGAAGATTACTGGGGCAGCAAAATTCCGTACCTTCGTAGTGTCAAAGTGCCATGGGACACAGCGTCTCCGCGATATGAGACAACGGTCACGATTCCCATCGAACAAGTAGAGAAACGACTAAAAACGAAACTGGCTATCCCAACGGGCGGTGGTCCGTCTTCCTGGCAGAAAGTGTTGTCTCGTACAGTAGGGCAGCGTGTGAAAGAAATCAAGATTGGCGATAAAACATACACCGGGCGCAGCGTGCGAGAACTACTTGATTTAAATTCTTCGCATTTTACGCTTTCGATTGAGAAGAAAAACGTGGTGGTGCATACTCTTGGCTACGGCCACGGTGTCGGCATGAGCCAGTGGGGAGCGAACGGCATGGCCAAAGAGGGGAAGAAGGCGGAGGAGATTGTGGCGTACTTTTATAAAGGGGTGCAGATTCAAAATGCCGAGAAGTGGCTGAAGTGAGTTTTCTGGAGGGGAGAGTCAGCCGTAAGGCTGGTGGTGGAGCAGGGAGAATGAGGAATCTGCTTGCCTTTCCTTTTCGCAGGGAAGTGGATACTGTCCGTTCCGGAAGTGAAAAAGGGAAGGTGCAAAACATCCGGGTTAATTCAGTGAGGGAGACAATTGCACCTTCAGATCCTTTTTCACTTCCTCCACTGAGTAAGAAAAGCCGGACAGCGCAGATTCTCCCATTCTCCCCGCTCCAAACCAGCTTCGCTGCATTCTCTTTCACAAAACATCACTGAGATTTTAAAATTTTTTTACAAGCGGCAGCTTTGTGGGGTGGGAGGAGGGAAGCGAGAAGATGACGCCGTCCGGCCCTCTATACCCAGCGGAGCAGACAGTAGATACTTCTTATGTAGAGGGGAAAGGCAAGGAATCTTTCGATTCCCTCCTCCCATCCCCCACCAAGCTACCGTTATGCATCCCAAAAAAGAAAAATTTTTTAAATCATGTTTATCCCCTCTTTTTCCTGTCAAAGCTGGGTGATGAGGTGATAAACAATGAATGAAGATCAAATGAAACAAACAGGCTCTTCATCCCCGGTTAAAAAAGTGCAAACCAGCAGATGGAGACGAATGGCAAGTAAAAAATGGATTTTTCCCGCTGCCTACATGGGGATTGCGGCTATCATACTGGCGGGCGTAATGTGGTATCAGAACAGCAAAGATTTCTCCTTCACGAATGAAACGCCGAAGGCCATTCCGCAGTCTGTTGAGCCGGACAGCGGACAGGCTCAAACTGCCCAGCTTCCGGATGAACAAAAGGCCGTCCCAGTAAATGCAGAGGCACCGTTTGTATGGCCAGCCAAAGCTGAAGCGGACACGCACAAAGTGATGAACTTCTTTGATGAGACAGCGGACAAGAAAGATCAGGAAGCAGCATTGATTCAATACGACAATTCGTATTGGCCAAACACAGGCATTGCGATTGCAGCTAAAAATAAGAAATCGTTTGAAGTAACAGCGGCTCTTGACGGTAAAGTGACGAAGGCGGAACGCGACCCAATGCTTGGCTATCAGGTCGAGGTGAAGCACGATAATGGAATGTCTACCGTATATGCAAGTCTCGATGAGATGAACGTAAAAGCAGGCGATCAGGTAAAACAGGGTGCGGTTGTTGGCATGGCAGGACGCAATGTATTCGAGAAAAATCTCGGCATTCACCTCCATTTTGAAGTGCACAAAGACGGGCATGCAGTAGCGCCGGATACATATCTACCGGCTTCCCGAACTTCCACATCGGCAAAATAACAAGAAAATAGAAGGAAATGAAGAAAAAAGGCTGATTAGTACATGCTATCAGCCTTTTTTCGCATATATACGGCCTTGCCTCAATATACTGTATCAGACCAACGACCATAAGGTTTAGGAGGCGAGAGGAGTGCACGATTACATCAAGGAGCGAACGATGAAAATCGGCCACTACATTGTCGAAACTCGTAATACCGTTCGCAAGATTGCCAAAGAGTTTGGCGTGTCGAAAAGTACGGTGCACAAAGACTTAACAGAACGACTCCCGGAAATTAATCCTGAGCTGGCTAACGAAGTGAAAGAGATCCTCGAATATCACAAATCTGTTCGTCATCTGCGAGGAGGAGAAGCAACGAAGATCAAGTACAAACGCAAGAGTAGAAGCTACCGGAAGGAGGAAGCAGAAGAGTTGGCCTGATGTAAAATCTCCTTGTTACAGTACAATATGCGTAGTACAATATTCTGATGATATAACTGTTAATTACAGGGAGGCTCTTTTCATGTTAGGCAAAGATATAGGAATTGATTTAGGAACGGCCAACGTCGTTATTTATGTCCGGGGGCGCGGCGTTGTGCTTGATGAACCTTCAGTCGTAGCTATTGACAGCTTTAGTAAACGGGTGCTTGCTGTAGGGGAGGAAGCACGCCGTATGGTTGGGCGTACGCCGGGCAATATCGTGGCGATTCGTCCGCTTCGGGATGGGGTGATTGCGGATTTTGACATTACAGAAGCAATGCTGAATCATTTCATTAAAAAAATCGGCATCAAGGGATTCATGGCTCGGCCGCGTATCTTGATCTGTACACCTACGAATATTACATCGGTAGAGCAAAAAGCGATTCGGGAAGCAGCGCAGCGATGCGGAGCAAGAGAAGTGTTCCTGGAAGAAGAACCAAAAGTAGCTGCTGTGGGAGCCGGTATGGATATTTTTCAGCCGTATGGCAACATGGTAGTAGATATGGGCGGTGGAACAACCGATGTTGCGGTACTCTCTATGGGGGACATCGTCACCGCCTCTTCTATTAAAATGGCCGGGGACAAGTGTGACCTTGCTATTATGAAATATATTAAAGAAAAGTACAAGCTTCTCATTGGCGAACGCACTGCTGAAGATATTAAAATTCAGATCGGAACGGTATTTCCGGGATCGCGCACGGACTCGATCGATATACGCGGCCGCGACATGGTATCAGGACTGCCACAGACTGTTACGATTACGTCAGAAGAAGTATGTACGGCGCTACAAGAGATTGCACAGGCAATTGTTCTCGCTTCCAAAAGCGTGCTGGAACGCACACCACCGGAACTCTCGGCAGATATCATTGACCATGGAATCATGCTGACAGGTGGAGGCGCACAGCTGCACGGCCTTGATCGTCTGCTGGCAGAAGAGCTTAAAGTGCCTGTAATGATTGCCGAACAGCCGATGGCCTGCGTAGCGATAGGAACGGGACTTATGCTGGAAAATCTGGACAAGTCTCCCCAGAATAGAAGGAAGAAAAAGATTTTTTCATAGAGTTCAGTCTGCTATAATAAACACAATAGGACCCCTCCCTTTTTTTGCCTAACACGTATCTTATGAAAGTAAGGTGAGAGCCATGTTGCGTGGTTTAGACGCTGCAGCGTCTGGAATGATGGCCAATCAGGCACGTCAGGACGCATTAACGAATAATCTTGCAAACGTAAATACACCGGGTTACAAAACAGATAATGCGGCATTCCGCTCGTTCCCGGAAGTGCTGATTGAGCGCATTCGGGATATGGATGGCAGTGCGGCGAATGGACTTGGTAGCAAGCAGATTCTCGGTCAGCTCACACACGGGGTGTACAATCAGGAGCTTGTGCCGAATTTTGCCCAGGGCGATGCGCTTGAAACCGGGAAAGAGCTGAATTTTGCGATTGAAGACGGGATGCTTGCACCGCAGGTTATTGATGGTCGAAGTGTACAGCCGCGTACATTTTTCAAGGTGCAGAAGCCAGGTGAGAACGGTGGTGCACCAGAGATTTTCTACACGCGGAGCGGGAACTGGACGATGAATGCGGCCGGATATTTGGCTACACCAGAAGGATATGAGGTGCTTAACGCCAATAACCAGCCGATTAATTTGCGGACACTGCTTGGCAATCAGCCGCTGTCGAAGAAGACGCTTGTGGTAACGCCTCAGGGCCAGCTCACAGCGCCGCTTACACCTAGTTCACAGCCGGTACAGCTTGGAATCGTACGAGTCGATAATCCGGCGCTTACCATGATTAAAGAGATGGACACAGCTTTCCGTTATACAGGAGCAGGCCAGCCAGCCGCATTTAATCCGCTGCGTGATGCTGCTGTTTCCATCAAGCAGGGTTATGTGGAGCGCTCCAATGTAGATGCGGGTCGTACGATGACAGACATGATGAATGTCATTCGCAGCTATGAGGCGAATCAGAAAGTGCTAAGTGCGTATGATACGACACTCCAGAAGCTCGCTGAAGTAGCGAGAGTATAAGGGCGAGAGGAGTAAACTATGAATCACGCGATGATCAATGCCGCATCCGGCGTGCGGGCGATGCAGCTGCGTGTCGATACGATTGCGAACAATCTAGCCAATTCGGATACCGTGGGCTTCAAGTCAAGCGATACGACGTTCGCTTCGATGCTGACCCGCAAGCTTGATAACCAGCCGTATCCTCAGTATGAGCAAGGGCGTCAGACCCCATATGGAACTCGTCCGGGATTTGGTGCTAAAGAAGCGCTGCAAGTCGTGAATTATACACAGGGTTCGATGAAGCAGACCGATTCTCCGACAGATTTGTTTCTGCAGGGAGAAGAAGCGCTTTTCCGTGTGCAGCGAGCGGGTGTAAACGGGCGCCCGAATGAAACCTACTTTACACGAGCGGGTAACTTTTCACTGATGCCTACAAATAACGGGCAGCTTGCTCTTCTGACGGCTCAGGGAGATGCTGTAATGGATAATGCAGGGCAGCCGGTTCGGATTCCATCCGGTGCCACGAACTTTACGGTTAATGCAGATGGACAGATTGTATATAAACTGAATGATGTGCAAACACAGGGGCCGCGCATCGGGGTTTACACTGTTCAGAACTTGAATATTTTACATCCGGCCGGTGAAAATTATTACCGTGTACCGGTTGAGCAGATAGGCGGCAATGCCCAATGGACAGATTATGTCCGGCTGTCGAATGCTAATGGAGCAGCCATGCCGAATGGTGTTGGCATTCAGCAGCGGGCGTTAGAAGCATCTAATGTCGATCTGCGCAAAGAGATGACCATGCTGATTGAAGCACAGCGCGGCTTGCAGTTTAATGCCCGAGCGATATCCTTCAATGATCAGATGTCAGATATTACGAATCGAATTTATAAGGGTTGATATGATGCCAGAACAAAGCAGGCCATCAGGAGCTTCGGCAGCGCAAACCCGGCAGGAGAGTGCAGCACCGCAGCGTAAGAAGCGCCGGGACCGCGCTCCGATGCTGGCACGAATTATGCTGATTCCCTTTTTGTTGTTCATTGCGTTGATTGCGGGAGCGATTACGGGCTACAGTATCTTGGGAAAAGGGTCTGCAGTAGAGGTATTTGATCTGCATACCTGGAAGCATATGTATGATTTAGTGTTCAGTTAATCGGGAACACTTTTCTTTTTTTACTTATATATTTCTAAAAATTTCTATAAAGATTTTTACCAGAAGGGTTGGATGAAAATGGAGAGAGAGAAACAGCGCGAACTACTCCATATTCTGGAGGAAAATGGACGACGTTCCGCCGAAACAATTGCAACAATGCTTGGCACATCCATTGAAGAAGTCAAGGAAACCATCGAGAAGCTGGAAAAAGAAAAAATCATTATCAAATATCCGGCGATTGTGAACTGGGAGAAAGTTGACGAAAATGATCTGGTAACCGCTATGATTGATGTGAAGGTGACACCGAAGCGCGAAGTAGGTTTCGATGAAATTGCGGAACGTATCTACCGTTTTCCGGAAGTGCAGTCTGTATACTTAATGTCCGGTGCGTATGATTTATCAGTTGTAATTGAAGGGAAAACCATGCGTCAGGTTGCTCAGTTCGTATCAGAGAAGCTGTCTGCCCTTGATTCCGTTATTTCGACAACAACACACTTCATTCTCAAAAAATACAAGCATGACGGCGTAATTCTTGAGAAGCCGGAAGACGACAAAAGGATGGTTGTAACTCCATGAGTATGCAGCAGATGACGACCAACCAGAGACTATCCCGTACCATTCAACAGATTCCGCCGTCCGGTATTCGCCGCTTCTTCGAGCTGGCATCTTCCATGGAAGGAGTCGTATCGCTTGGCGTAGGCGAGCCGGACTTCGTAACCCCGTGGCACATGCGTGAAGCAGCGATCACATCGCTTGAACGTGGATATACAGCTTATACATCGAATAGCGGTATGTATGAGTTACGTGAAGAAATCTGCCGGTACTTATCTTCTTCATTTGGTGTCGGCTACAATCCGAATAATGAAGTGTTGATTACAGTTGGGGCGAGTGAAGGCATTGATATCGCGTTGCGTGCCCTGCTTGATCCAGGCGATGAAGTACTTGTTGTGGAGCCGTGCTACGTATCGTATGATCCGGTTGTTCGCCTTGCAGGTGGTGTGCCGGTCGCTGTCCGCACCTCACTTGAGGATCAATTCAAGCTGACACCGGAGCAACTCGAAGCACAAATTACAGACCGGACCAAGGCGATTATCTTCTGCTTCCCGAACAATCCAACTGGCTCGATCATGACTAAAGAAGAGTTAAACGCATTAGCGCGGGTGATCGAGAAGCATGATCTGATTGTAATTTCAGATGAGATTTATGCCGAACTGACGTATGATACGGAGCACACAAGCTTCGCCTCGTTGCTGGGCATGAAAGATCGGACGATTCTTCTATCCGGTTTCTCCAAAGCATTCGCGATGACCGGCTGGCGTATCGGCTATGCAGCCGGTCCGGAAGATATTATTCAGGCGATGGTCAAAATTCACCAGTATACCATGTTGTGTGCCCCGATCATGGGTCAGATAGCGGCTCTTGAAGCGCTGCGTCATGGGATGGACGACAAAAATCGTATGGTAGAGAGCTACCGTCAGCGCCGCAACTACATTGTCAAGGCATTCGGACAGATTGGGTTGACCTGTCACAAGCCAGAAGGTGCATTTTATGCGTTTCCATCCATTGCATCGTCTGGCATGACAGCGGAAGACTTCGCTGAGCAGCTGATCCTGGAGCAAAAAGTGGCGGTCGTGCCAGGAAGTGTATTCGGAGACGGTGGTGCACTGCACATCCGTTGTTCGTATGCGACGTCGATGGAGAATTTAGAGATTGCGATTGATCGGATGGATCAATTTTTACAGAAGCATAAGTAAGAGAGAAGAGCAAACGGGATTTTGCATTTATGTTTGTACTTTTGGGTAACTTGATATAAAATGAAGGCGGTGCAGGTTATTCTGTACCGCCTTATTTCGTATGTGAAGCGTGAAGCAAAGAATGGATGATTCAATCATGACTATACAGAAGCGGGTATGGGTTTTGCAGGTGCCATTTCTGGCTGCGACGCGCCAGGAAACTGCAGACCATCTGGCCCAACGCATTCAGCAGGGAGAGCGAATGCAGGTCGTAACAGCGAACCCGGAGATTGTGATGCTCGGGCGCGAGAGTTCGTCTTATATGAAACTGCTGCAGCAGGCAGATGTGATCACACCAGACGGGATCGGGGTAGTACTGGCCTCCCGCTGGATCGGAGAGCCACTTCCGGAGCGCGTGGCAGGCTATGAATTGTTGCACACGTTAATGGAGCATGCTAATCAGCATGGCTGGAGCTATGTACTCGTGGGGGCGTCTCCTGCATCGTGCACAGGAGCAGCGGAAACACTACAGAAAATGTATCCGCAGGCGCAATGCGCAGGGCATTTCGACGGGTATTTTACACCGGAGAAGGAAAAGGTCATCCTTGCAAGCATTCGGGACGCTAAGCCACAGTTTCTGTTTGTTGGATTAGGGGCACCACGTCAGGAAGAATGGATTGCTCGTCATCTAAAAGAGTTGCCAGTTAATCTCGCGATGGGTGTCGGGGGGAGTCTGGACGTGCTATCTGGTACAGTGGCACGTGCGCCAGAGATGTGGCAGAAGCTGAATTTGGAATGGCTATACCGCCTGCTTTCCCAGCCGAAGCGCTGGAGAAGACAGCTGTTGCTGCCGAAGTTCGCTTTGTCCGTGCTGTGGAATCAGGTCATACTACGCAAGAAATAGACGTAGAAATTTAAATAGCACAAGGAGAGAAACCATGGAGAGTTACATGGATTATCTGAACGGACTGTACGGGTTTATTGCCGCGCTTGTCGTTACGATTGTTGCGACCCCGCTTGTGAAAGCTTTTGCGATCCGTATCGGCGCCGTAGATAAACCCAATCATCGCAAAGTTCACCAGCGATTGATGCCGCGCCTTGGTGGTCTGGCTATCTATATTGGTTTTGCGCTAGCTTATATGTTTTTCATCCCTTCATCTAAAGAAACATTCGGCATCTTTCTTGGCGGTAGTATTATCGTGCTCGTCGGTGCTCTAGATGATCGGTTTGAATTGTCTCCGAAGGTAAAATTGTTAGGACAAATTATCGCCGCACTTGTCGTTGTATGGTATGGGCTGCGGATTGAATTTATTAACTTGCCGTTTGAAGGCACACTTAATTTTGAATGGATTGCGATTCCGATCACGATTATTTGGATGATCGGGATTACGAATGCGGTCAACTTGATCGACGGTCTCGATGGTCTGGCTGCTGGTGTATCCGGCATTGCCACGGCTGCGATGATGATCATGGCCCTGATTATGGGCAACACGATCGTTGCGATTTACTGTATGATTCTACTGGGTGGGATTATCGGCTTCCTGTTCTATAATTTCCATCCGGCGAAGATTTTTATGGGTGATACCGGGGCGTTATTCCTTGGCTTTAACCTGGCGGCGCTCTCGATTATGGGCTTTAAGTATGTGACGCTGTTCTCGATTATCCCGATTTTGATTCTTGGGGTTCCACTTTCTGATACGGCGTTCGCCATGCTGCGACGCTTCCTGAACAAGAAGCCGATCTCGGTTGCGGATAAGGAGCATCTGCATCACTGCTTGCTTGCACTTGGCTTGTCACATCGTAATACAGTGCTTGTTATTTATGGCATCAGCATTATGTTTGCGACAGCGGCCATTGTCTTCTCACAGTCGACGCTGTGGGGGGCAGGCATTCTTATTTTGACGCTACTGTTTGTGTTGCAACTCGGGGCCGAATTGATCGGCTGGCTGGGAGAGAAGAAGAAGCCGCTGCTGAATACGGCACGAAGAATCCGGCAGATGAGAGCGGGAAAATAAATATGCAAAAAAACACCGTGCACTTTTGCAGGGTGTTTTTTTGTGCAAGGGAGAGAGATAGGATGAGGAAACGATGGATCGTAGTGGGGGTGGCGCTGATGGCTGCTGTTATTTTTGTATCATCGTCTATTCCGTATGACAGGCAGAACATTCAGCCATTGCTGGCGCGCATGGTGAATCAAGATCTGGTGACGCGCTGGTTCGGCTGGGTGGATTTTATGTATGGCACGAAAGAGATTAGCATTGCTCATGTAGGGGTCCCGGCTTTTCTAGAGTTCTTTATCCGCAAGGCAGCACACCTGATCTCGTATGCGCTGCTGGGCTATCTGATGAGCCGTCTGCTGGGCGTGCTGCGGTTGCACGGTTGGAGGAATGCTCTCTGTGCGATCGGATTGGCTGTCCTGTATGCGGCATCGGATGAGATTCACCAGATGTTTACCCCTCATCGTCAGGGAACACCGATTGATGTGTGCCTGGATGCGTGTGGGGCGGCTGTTGGGGTGTGGCTGGCGTGGAAGCGGGTCAATCACAGTGAGAGAAGCACAGGCAGAGATTGAGAAGCTGTCTATAGACGATTGGGTGATTCAGGAATAGTTGCAGTAACAAACCAAAAGGGAGAGGATTGCTTAGGCAGATATTCTCCCTTTTTTGCTGTCGATATATAAGGAATAACATTGATGGGAAATTACATACCCCCATCCTCTTCCTCCCTTGGAAGTTATGCTATACTAGCGATATTCCAATCACATCATCAGAACGCAAAAGTAGACATAGAATGGTTTTCTTCGAGGAGAGAAGAAGAATTGAACAAAAAAATTACCTTTGATTACAGTGGTGCTACGCCGTTCTTTTCACAACATGAACTGGACTTCCTGCTGCCACAGATCAAACAAGCGCATGAGATGATCCACAAGCGTACAGGGCCAGGTAGTGAGTATCTCGATTGGGTAGAATGGCCGCTTACATACGATAGGGAAGAATACGAGCGTATCAAGCAGATCAGCACAATCATTCGTGAACAAGCGGATGTACTGCTTATTATCGGGGTTGGGGGGTCGTACCTCGGTGCGCGTGCTGCCATCGAAATGCTGTGCCCGGCTTTCTATAATCAGCTCCCGCGAGCCAAACGAAATGGTCCAGAAATTTATTTTATCGGCCATCATCTTCATTCCGATTATATCGCGCAACTGCTAGAAATCATGCAGGACAAAAATGTGTATGTAAACGTTATCTCAAAATCGGGAACCACACTTGAACCAGCACTTTCTTTCCGCTTGCTTCGCGATTTTCTGGAGAAGAAGTATGGCAGAGAAGGCGCTCGAACGCGTATTATCGCGACCACAGACCGAAAAAAAGGCGCACTCAAGCAGCTGGCTGATCTGGAAGGATATGAAACGCTCACGGTGCCGGATGGAATTGGTGGGCGGTATTCAGTCCTCACCTCAGTAGGTCTTCTTCCGATGGCTGTCACAGGGATACAGATTGATGAAGTCATGCGCGGCGCTGCGGATGGGGTAGAGTTATATCGAGAGGCAGAACTCGCAGATAACTCCGCTTATCAGTACGCGGCGCTTCGTCAGCTTTTGTATCGCAAAGGCAAAACGATAGAGCTTCTTGCCAGCTATACGCCTTCTCTGCAGTATGTAGCGGAGTGGTGGAAGCAGTTATTCGGGGAAAGCGAAGGGAAAGATGGGAAGGGAATGTTTCCGGCCAGCATCCAGTTTACAACGGAACTTCACTCTATCGGTCAGTACGTGCAGGAGGGGCATCGCCACTTAATAGAGACGACGCTTTGGATTGAAGAATCCGCTGTGCAAGTGACGATCCCTAGTCTGGAAGACAATTTAGACAATTTACACTATCTTTCAGGCACAACATTTCATGAAATAAATGAGAAAGCATGTAAGGCGACGATTCAAGCACATGTCGCAGGTGGTGTACCGAACCTGAAAGTGAGTATTCCGGAAGCCTCGCCGTATTATTTTGGACAGATGGTCTATTTCTTTCAGAAAGCATGTGCGATAAGTGGATACATGCTTGGCGTGAACCCGTTTGACCAGCCTGGTGTGGAAGTGTATAAGGAAGAGATGAGGAATTTATTAAATCAGAATCAGACCATTATAACTAGGTAGCTTCTCCGACACCTCGATGTAGAAGTGTATATTGACAGAGTTATCGATTTTAGGGTTTATAAAATTCTGTATAATTAAAACAAACTGATAACAGTTGTTATAAATTTTGATGTTGTTTCAAGCGTATATGGAGGAGCGCTATGAAATATCAAAAATCAAGAGCGGGTACACATACAAGAGAGGTAGAACAATGACACGAGTGCTTTCATTTGTACGAGCGCTATTGCAGAGCCGACGCTTGATTTGGGAATTGGCAAAGAAAGATTTTCAGTCGCGCTATCTTGGTTCGTATCTAGGAATTATATGGGCGTTCGTGCAGCCGACGATTATGATATTGCTTTTTTGGTTTGTATTTCAGGTGGGATTTAAATCAATGCCTGTAGATCACTTTCCGTTTATCCTCTGGCTTATATGTGGTTTGATACCGTGGTTCTTTTTTTCAGATGCATTGAATAGTGCAACAATGTCGATTACAGATAATAGCTACCTTGTTAAGAAAATTGTGTTTCGAGTAGGAATTTTACCTTTTATAAAAATTATTTCTGTTCTGTTGATACATGTATTCTTCATCGGCTTTCTATTTATAGCATTCACAGTATATGGATATTATCCGAATCTATATAACTTGCAGGTACTCTATTATTCATTTGCCATGATTATGTTGGTGCTTGGATTATCATGGATCACATCTGCGTTGGTTGTATTTTTGAAAGATGTTGGACAGATTGTTGCGATGATTTTGCAGTTTGGATTTTGGTTAACCCCGATTTTCTATGCTGTGAAAGTTGTTCCTGAAAAATACCATACCATTATGAAGTTAAATCCGATGTTCTATATTATAGAAGGCTATCGAGATACATTTATCTACCATGTCTGGTTCTGGGAGCATTATAAGGTAACAGCATACTTTTGGAGCGTAACAGGGGCATGCCTGATCGTTGGGGCTATTATATTTAAAAAATTACGGCCACATTTTGCGGATGTATTGTAAGGAGATAAAGGAATGAATACAGAAAATGTGGCAATTCACGTTAGAAATGTAACAAAGACATATAGACTCTATAAAAAACCTGTAGACAGATTAAAAGAATCCTTGCATCCGGGACGCAAGACGTATCATACCGAATTTTATGCCTTACATAATCTTTCGTTTGAAATAAAAAAAGGCGAAACGATAGGGATTATCGGTAAAAATGGTTCAGGGAAATCAACACTGCTCAAGATCATTACCGGAGTATTGCAGCCGACGACGGGGGATGTACAGGTCAGTGGAAAAGTTTCAGCTCTTTTGGAACTAGGTGCCGGGTTTAATCCAGAAATGACAGGGATTGAAAATATTTATTTGAACGGCATGATTATGGGATACGCCAAAGAGGAAATTGATGAAAAGCTAGCTGACATTTTATCATTTGCAGACATTGGAGACTTTATAGGCCAACCTGTAAAGACATATTCGAGCGGGATGTTTGTTCGATTAGCGTTTGCGGTGGCGAGTAGTGTAGAACCGGAGATCTTGATTGTGGATGAAGCATTAAGTGTAGGAGATATTCGGTTTCAGCAGAAGTGTCTGCGAAGAATAGAAGAACTGAAGGGAAAAAAAACAATTTTATTTGTTTCCCATGATCTTGGAATCATAAGCAAATTTTGTGATCGATGCATTTGGATAAATGAAGGGGAACTATACGGTGATGGTGCCCCGGTACATATCGCGAAGAGATACCAGGCTTTTATGACAGATTCGCGTACGTCTACTTATAAGGAAAACAATGATAGTTATTCACATAACAATCAAAAACCTACATGGGAAATCGAACCGATTCAACCAGGACTTGATGTACTGGGGGATAATCAAGCGAAAGTCCTGGGGATTTCTCTGCTAGATCTCCATAACAACCGAGTATCAATGGTAAGTCCAGGAGAAGAGAGCAAGCTTGTTATACGTGTGCAGTTCAGCACGGAACTTGTATCTCCCATCATTGGTTTTATGATTAAAGACCGACTAGGAAATATTGTTACCCAATCTAACAATGCTGTTCTGGATAAAGAAATAGAAAATACAGGGGAAGAAATACAGGATTTCTGCTTTCAATTTAGAATTCCTTCCTTAAATAACGGATACTATACGATTTCACCAGCAGTTGCTTCCGGTACCATGGAGGATCATGTACAGCATTGCCTGGTGCATGATGCTGTAGTCTTTCAGATCGTAGACACGACAAGGTATCCCTTACAAGGATTTATTTTTATCGATGAGATTGATTTTTATAAACTAACATAAGAGGTTGATTCGATGAAGTTTACTGGAGAACGTTTTATCCCGGATATGCTTGATAATCATGAGTTAGAAGTGGAACACATGCAGCGATATATGTCGGTTTTGCCTGTGATAAAAGATAAAGTGGTACTGGATGCAGCCTGTGGAGAAGGATACGGCTCGAGTATGATGGCAGAGTATGCTGACAGGGTGTATGGAATTGACAGTAGTGAAGAAGTGATTGAGCATGCTACATCCAAATATTCGAGAGGAAATCTATTCTTTCAAACGGCTTCCATTGAGGCCATTCCGTTAGCGGATAACAGTGTGGATGTTGTTGTTTCGTTTGAAACCATTGAGCATGTTAAGCAAGACATACAGCATACCTTTCTTACGGAAGTAAAACGAGTGTTGAAAGAAGATGGGGTCTTTATCATTTCAACACCTGATAAGCGAGTATACTCAGATATACCCGGATATAAAAATGAATTTCATGTGAGAGAATTTTATCAGGACGAATTCGAATCTTTTCTAAAGCGATACTTCCCTGTCGTTGATCTGTACTATCAAGGTTTTCAAGTACATCCGGTTATTACCGCCCCTAATACAGCAGAACTTACCGTATTACAAACACAGGAAAAACAAATTAAAGAAGCCAAATATATGATCGCGGTTTGTAGTCACGACACCCATCTAAACCGTTCCGTAAACCTCGGAACAGCCATTCTTGATCCCGAACAAAACTATGAAAAGTTAACGAGTAGAATTGTAAGCCTTCAGGATGAAGTAGAAGAAAGAAACCATCATCTCCATTATTTAGATAATGAAATAGCGATCAGAGACCAACAAATTGCTTCCCTTGTAGAAAAAGCCGAACATGATCGGCTCACCAGCCAGGCTTTGCTTAAGAGTTATGAAGAACAAATAGAGAAATATAAGGATGGGAAAATACAGCTTGAAACAGAGCTTCATAATAAAAGGGGCCATATTGAGCTTTTATTGGAGCAAGAACGAATATTGCACAATATTACAGGCTCATGGGAATGGAGACTAGTTAAGAAATTTCATAAAATAAGGGATCGATTTTTTCCAAGAGGAACAAAGAGAAGATTATTTACAAAGCTCGCTTTGAAGACCATTAAAAACCCTCGACTAATGATAGGGAGAATAAATTCACATAACCTCAAAGTATTCTTGCGCCATCTTAAAACAAACGAGATTACCATGTTAGAGAATAAAGTACAGAATCAGATTACAATGTATTCCCCCTCAGAGAGGCCGGAAGTAAAGCTCATTGAGCCAGTAGATGTGCAGGAAAAAATAATCCTTCCTAAGCTGGATCATCCGCTTGTTTCGATTGTTATTCCAGTTTACAACAAATGGGAGTATACATATTCTTGCTTACGCTCCATTCTTGAGCATACGCAAAATGTCGCCTATGAAGTGATTCTAGCGGATGATATGTCTTCGGATGAGACTGTGAATGCGGCTTCGATCGTTGAGAACATGAAAATTGTTCGAGATGGTGTGAATAGAGGATTTTTGCTTAATTGCAACAATGCCGCCAAGTATGCCAGCGGTACATACCTATTGTTTTTAAACAATGATACGAATGTACAACCGGACTGGTTAAAGTATCTCGTTGACCTGATTGAACGTGACGAAACAATCGGCATGGTAGGATCAAAGCTGATTTATGGTGATGGACGCTTACAGGAAGCGGGAGGAATCATTTGGAACGATGCAAGCGGATGGAACTATGGACGACTGGATGATCCGGAGAAGCCGGAATATAACTATGTAAAAGAAGTGGATTATATTTCAGGTGCGAGTATTATGATTCGTACATCGCTGTGGAGTGAAATCGGTGGATTTGATGAACGGTATGTCCCTGCGTATTATGAAGATTCAGATCTGGCATTTGAAGTGAGAAAACGTGGATATAAAGTCGTCTACCAACCGAAATCGGTTGTGGTTCATTTTGAAGGAGTGTCACACGGAACCGATACAAACTCAGGAATCAAAAGTTATCAGGTAAGGAATAAAGAAGAGTTTGTAGAAAAGTGGAAAGAAGTTCTGGAAAATAGACATTTCCCGAATGCGGAACATGTATTCTGGGCACGCGATCGAAGTAGGGACAAGAAGACAATTGTAGTAATTGATCACTATGTTCCGCAGTATGATAAAGATGCTGGAAGCCGTACTACTTATCAGTATCTGAAGCTGTTTGTTGAGATGGGACTGAATGTAAAGTTTATCGGAGACAATTTTTATAAAGATGAACGGTATTGCTCTAAGCTAGAGCAGTTAGGCATTGAAGTATTATATGGTGACTGGTACCTGAGACAGTATAAAGAATGGATTAAAACTCATGGTCAAAAAATTGATTATGTATATTTGAATCGTCCTCATATCTCGATAAAATACATTGATTTTATTAAAAAACATACGAATGCACGAATTTTATACTATGGACATGACTTGCATTATTTACGAGAAAGCAGGGAGTATGAGCTTACTAAAAACCCAGCATTACTTGCATCATCTCATGAATGGAAGAAAATTGAACACGAATTAATTGAAAAAGCAGATGTAATCTATTACCCTTCGTATGTAGAAATTAATGAGGTCAAAAAGTACTTTCCTCATTCTCATGCGAAAGCCATTCCAGCCTATATTTTTGATCAGAAAAAAGTAGAAGCAACCGGATTTGAACAGAGAAAACATTTGTTGTTTGTTGGTGGATTTGGCCATAAGCCGAATATAGATGCAGTGTTGTGGTTTGTAAAAGAAATATTTCCGCTTATTGTTGCTAAAATACCGGATATTATCTTTTATGTTGTTGGCTCAAATCCTCCACCTGAGATACAAGGGCTACAGTCCAGTAACATTAAAGTTACTGGATTTGTGACAGATGAAGAACTTGAACACTATTACCATAAGTGTAGAGTAGTCGTTGTTCCACTACGATACGGAGCGGGTGTTAAAGGGAAAGTGGTCGAAGCGATATATTATCAAATTCCCATTGTAACGACATCCATTGGAGCAGAGGGACTGCCTGATGCGGAACAAGTATTGACAATTGAAGATGACGTAGCGAAATTTGCGGAAGCGGTAGTACGGATTTATGATGATGCTCTCTGGTATCAAGAAATGTTAAAGAGAACAAAAAGCTATATTCAAGAGAACTTTTCAAGCGAAACTGTAATAGGTGTAATAAGTGATGATATAAAGCCTTGAAATGGAGAAGATTATGGTTATTAAAAAATGTCCTTGCTGCTTTTCTATTCGTGTGAAAAATATAGTAACTGTAAAAGGATATAATTATTTTCAATGTAAAAGTTGCGGGAGTATTTATATAGATACTCAAATCATAGATAAGATTGATAATGGATTTGGGATCGTTCAATATACAGATAATTATTGGGAGACAGAGCTTGCTGATGCAAGAGAAAGGGCATATGGTGTGGCATTAGCCAGAATGGCTGAGGCATTTTATTACTCAAGAATTCCAATAAAGAGATTTCTCGATATAGGGTCAGGACCAGGTTATTTTTTAGATGCTGTTAGTAAATATTTGCCCAATAGTGAGCATATTTTTTATGCCATTGAAAAGTTTCCACCACCTTCAGAGTTTATAACAAAATCAGAAAATTATCTTGTAGGTGATCTGTCAGATGTAAACTTGAAATTCGACGGTGGAATTTGCATAGAAGTCATTGAACACATTACACCTAATATGTTGAAGAATTTACTAATGAACCTAGCGAAAGTATCGAATGAAGGAGCATTCTATATATTTAATACCGGAATGCCTGATTATGTATTGAAGGAAGATATGGGATATTTAGATCCAATTAGAAGAGGGCATATTGTCAGCTATTCTCTAAAAGCTATTGAAAAACTAGCGAAAGGTATGGATTTTACGGTTTTTCCATTGATAGGAAAATCATGGGCTTTTGGGATTGAGTATAAGACTAAATCGACTAGCTTAGAAAATATACAGGATCGGATTTGGACGGCTTTACCTGATAATTTGAATATTCTTTGTGATAAAGATATGGGAAGTGTATTGAGAATACTGGGACTTGAAACGAGCAGGGCTTATAGATGATTTTCTGATGACATGTAAAGATAAAGGGTGAGAGGTATGATTTTCCGCTCAAAAGCACCGCTTCGTTTGGGACTTGCAGGAGGCGGTACAGATGTGTCTCCATATAGTGATGAATACGGTGGCTATGTATTGAATGCAACGATTGATATGTATGCATATTGTACGATTGAAGTTACAACGAGTAACCAGCTATCGTTCTATGCTGCTGATCGAGATGAGATTTTTGAATGTGAGGCTAGAAGTTGCTTAGAGTTAGATGGCGTACTCGACCTGCATAAAGGGATTTATAATCGGATTGTTAAGCAATTCAATAATGGAGAGCCATTATCGTTTAACATGACCACGTATTCTGATGCTCCAGCGGGTTCAGGATTGGGGTCATCCTCTACGATGGTAGTAGCCATTTTGAAAGCATTTGTAGAATGGCTTAATCTTCCTTTAGGTGAGTATGATGTGGCTCATCTTGCGTATGAGATTGAGCGTGTGGATGTTGGATTAAGCGGGGGCAAGCAAGACCAGTATGCGGCTACATTTGGTGGATTTAATTTTATTGAGTTCTATTCCGAAGACAGGGTGATCGTAAATCCTCTTCGTGTGAAAAATCGGATTATTAATGAGCTTGAAAACTCAATGGCTTTATATTATACAGGAGTTTCTCGTGAGTCCGCTAAGATTATCGAGGAACAAACCAAAAACACAATCGAAAAAAATAGTAAATCGCTAGAAGCGATGCATGAACTAAAAGCGGATGCTTTGCTAATGAAAGAAGCCATTCTCAAAGGTGACGTAAAAACTTTTGCAAAATATCTGGGTAAGTCATGGGAAGCGAAAAAGCGGATGGCTTCTTCGATCTCGAATCCGTATTTGGATGAAATTTATGATGTGGCGATTCGAGCGGGTGCCTATGCAGGGAAAGTGTCCGGGGCAGGTGGTGGTGGATTCATGATGTTCATTGTGGACCCTGTCAGGAGAATAGCGGTAAGCAAAGCTTTAAACGAATTGTCAGGTCAGGTGATGAATTTTCATTTCGTTAAAAATGGAACCGAGGGATGGAGGGTATGAGTATGGAGGTGTATATTCGAGCACAGATCGAGCGTTCGATAGAAGTAAAGCAGAAGCTGCTAGCGGATGAGAATCTCATGGAACTGATCGAAACCATTGCGAGAAAGGCCGTGGAGGTATATCAGAATGGAAATAAGATCCTTATTTCTGGAAATGGAGGAAGCGCAGCAGATGCCCAGCATATCGCAGGAGAATTTGTGAATCGGTTTTATTTTGATAGGCCGGGTCTTCCTGCGATTGCACTCACAACCGATACTTCTGTTTTAACAGCTGTTGGGAATGATTATGGGTACGAACATCTTTTTGCCCGTCAAATTCAGGCGAATGGAGTAGCGGGAGATATGTTTATTGGTATGTCCACTTCAGGCAATTCATCGAACATTATCAGAGCGTTAGAAGAATGTAGAAAGAAAGAGATTGTCACAGTTGGATTTACTGGAGAGACGGGGGGAAAGATGGCTGCTTTATGCGATTATTGCATTAAGGTTCCATCTGTAGAAACCCCAAGAATTCAGGAGTCTCACATTTTAATTGGGCACATTATTTGTGCGATTGTAGAAGAACAGCTATTTGGGGCAGGGTTTCAAGTTCAAGCTATAAGAGATGGTGTTTGATATGGAAGCAATCGTATTAGCAGGGGGGCTGGGAACTCGATTACGAAGTGTTATATCGGATGTTCCTAAGCCGATGGCCCCGATCGATGATAAGCCATTTTTGCATTATATCCTTCACTATCTTGCAAAGCAGGGGATAAATAGAGTTATTTTATCAACAGGATATAAGCATGAAGTGATCGAAGCATACTTTGGTTATGAATATTGTGGCATGTCTATTGTATATTCTGTAGAGGATGAGCCGCTCGGAACAGGTGGAGCAATAAAAAGAGCATTGGAGAAAGTAACAGAACAAGATGCTTTTATTATGAATGGGGATACTTTTTTTGCTGTAGATTTACAGGGTATGATTAGATTTCACCAGGTTCACGGTGCGGATATTACGATAGCGCTAAAGCGCATGGAAGACTTTAGCCGTTATGGCGCTGTTATGGTGGAGAATGGAAGAGTACGATCTTTTCAGGAAAAAGGGTATCACAGTAGTGGCAATATTAATGGTGGGATTTATATCATAAACAAACAGTGCTTAGAGATAGAAAGCCTACCGAATACGTTTTCGTTTGAAAGTGATGTTTTAGAGAAGTTTATTATGAAAAAAGAGATGTATGGGTTTATTTCAGAAGGGTATTTTATTGACATTGGGATTCCAGAAGATTATGAAAAGGCACAGGGGGAGCTGCATAGCTGCATATGAAAAACAAAGCTGTGTTTTTAGACCGGGATGGAGTTATTAATGTTGAAAAGAACTATGTTCATAAGATTGAAGATTTTGAGTTTATGGATGGGATATTTGAGCTTCTACATTATTTTCAGGAGCAAGGGTATTTGCTGATTGTTATTACAAATCAGGCTGGTATTGGACGGGGTTATTATACAGAAGAACAGTTTCATATACTAAATGACTGGATGGTAGAGCGGTTTAAAGAGAAGGGAATACATATTACGCATGTGTATTATTGCCCGTATCATCCAGAATATGGGGTAGGGGATTATAAGCAAGATAGTTTCGAAAGAAAGCCGAACCCTGGAATGATTGTAAGGGCGGAAAAGGAGCATGGAATTGATCTATCTCGATCTATCCTAATAGGAGATAGAAAATCTGATATACAAGCCGGTACACAGGCCGGAGTCAAAATAAATATTCTACTTCCCGTCAAATTGCAGAGAAATATAAATGTTAGAAAGGTCTTGGAGATTATAAATGGATAGGAGCTTTTGAATGGAGGGAAAATACAGGATAAGATTTTCCGCATTTTTTGTTTTTTGTTTTTTGTCATCCATTATTTTTCAGCTCATCGGAGCTAAGAATATTCTTTTTGATGTATATAAGTGGCATATTGTACAACCGGAGAGTGTTCAAGGTGGGATAGAGTTAGTAGTTCTCTTCCTTTTTTTATCGTTTTGTGCAAGTAAACTAGATCATAAAGGACTCTTTTTGTTCATTATTCTGATTAGTACAGGGCTTTATTTGAGGCTTCATCAAGTTTTGGAACCTGCTGTGGCAGCACTTTTTTACTTTGAAATTATTATATTTTTTGGGGGAACGGTACGACGTTTAGTAGGGATTTCAAAGCGAAATAAAATAATAGATTACTTTGATTCATGTGTTATCGGTTTGTCTTTTTGGGGATTTTTCGCTATTTTTTTATCTTTATTAGGACACGGTACATTTCATGAATTGAGAATGTTGACCGTATTGATTTTATTATTTTGTATAATAAGTGGTTCTTTTCGTGGCTGGGATTACCCTTTAAGTTTCAAAATTGCTATGAAAATAATGAACAGTGGTAAAGTCGAAAGAGTGGGAGGGATCTTCCTTCTCATTCTGGTACTGGTTCAATTTGCAAAGTCAAATAGAGCCATTGATTATGACTCTATTTGGTATGGATTGCGGCCAGAGTATGTTTTGATGGGTAATCACTCCATATTTGAGAACCTTGGATTAGTACA
Source organism: Aneurinibacillus soli (assembly GCF_002355375.1). GTDB lineage: Bacteria > Bacillota > Bacilli > Aneurinibacillales > Aneurinibacillaceae > Aneurinibacillus > Aneurinibacillus soli. Next base: position 615,078 of record NZ_AP017312.1, read on the forward strand.
GTTTGTTCATTATTATCCAAAGTTATTCGAATTGTTCTTGCTTCCGATTAGTAATTTGGGGGATTATAGTTTTATTTATGCTGGCACCATCCTCTTTTTTGCGTTGCTCTTACTTGTAGTATGCGCCTTTCTAAAATCGCTAGGAGCAACAACAGTAGAGGGGATTTATATCACCATATTGATCGGTACGATACCTGGAATTTCGAATATGGCATCAACTGCAAAAACGGACATGTTTACCGCGTTTCTTATTATATTAAGCACGTATTATTTGTGGCTTTTTATTCGAGATAGATTTGAACTACACTACCTTATATTTAGTTTCATGTCCGCGTTTTTATCATTTGGGGGCAAACTTTCTAGTTTGGTATATATGCCAATGATTTTATTGGGTTTTGCTATCCACCTTACAATTGGTATATACAGGGGATTGGAAATAAAAAAACTCCTGAGAGCATGTATAGGTCAAATTAAAACTTCGTATATGTTCATATGTGCAATAACCATCTTGACTGTGCTTGGTATACATTATCGCACATATATTTTGACAGGGTATCCCATATATTCTATTCTAGGTGGCCTATGGATGAAGCTGGGCTTTGAAATTAAATACCCTTTGGCGAAAAATGTGGAAGCAATTGCTGGGGAAAGAGAAAATATATTAGAAGTCATGAGACATTGGTATAGGCTTTTGTTTAACCCGGGGGGATATAGCCATTATGTTATGGTATGGCCAGGAAATATATCTTTTTATTTATTTATCCTTGTTTTAGTGTTAGTGATTTTTAGAAAAATACCAATTAAGAGTTATCTACAATACATGGTTATTTTTTTTCCGGTTGTTTTGACAGGTGTATATTATCAAACTTTCTTTCCAGAGGGCGGGGATGGTAATTATTATATAGTCCCGGTGATTTTATCGATACTTATGTATTTGTATCCGATTATACATACACATAATAAGAAGATAAAAAGTGCGGTATATATGGGTGTAGCCTTTTTTATTCCTTTTCAGGTTACTTTAATGTTTGTATCACATTGGTCATGGAGTTGGGGAACGGCTTCCTTTGATTATAAGTTGAATAAGCCATTTCTTGAATCAAGCGATACGGTTAAAACGGAGCTATTCAACAATGGTTTAGGTGAGATTAGGAGTTATATTGAAGAAAAAAGTAATGCAGATGCCGGGGTCAAAAAGTGTTTAGCTTTTGGTGTTGATCCCACGTTGGTGCATAAATTGCCTTGTCGCAGTGAATCTCTGGATATCAGCAGGGTGCGTTTGGGTAACCCCGAATTGTTTACGAGTGAAACAGAGATTATGAAGTATATTATATGGGATAAAATTGATTATCTTATAGCACCGAAAAAGCAGATGAAGGGATACGAGGCGATTTCTAATGTCTATAATCTATTGGAAAAACAACAAGGAGTAGTGAAAATTTCATCGCAGGAATTTTATCTTCTGGACATCTCTCGTATTAAAAGAGAATTTTTGGGGGTAATGTTTAAATGAAGCGGGTAGCCATTATACAATCCAATTACATTCCTTGGAAGGGCTATTTTGATTTAATAAATAAAGTTGATGAAGTTATTTTGTATGATAGCGTCCAATATACCCGTAGAGACTGGAGAAACCGTAATCAAATTCAAACAGCGAATGGTCCAACATGGTTATCAATTCCCGTCCTAGTTAAGGGGAAGTATTTTCAGAAGATCAACGAAACAAAAATATGTGATTCAAGATGGGCAGAAAAACACTGGAAATCTATTTATTATAATTATAGTAATGCCTGTTTTTTTGAAAAAACTAACTCTCAATTCTTTGAGTTTTATCAAGTGGCAAAAAACTTTTCCCATCTTAGTGAAATCAATCATTTTTTCATCAAAAACATATGTGAGATTTTAAATATAAAAACAAAAATAAGTTTTTCAATGGACTATGATTTAGTTGGTGGGAAATCTGAGAGACTGCTTAATTTGTGTCTTCAGACAAAAGCAACTACTTATTTATCAGGACCTGCTGCTAAAAGCTACTTAGATGAATCTCTTTTTCAATCCAACGGGATTAATATTGAATGGATGGATTACAATGGGTATCCTTTATATAAGCAAATTCATTCGCAACCATTTGTTCATGCTTTAAGTATTATTGATCTATTATTTAATGTAGGCGTCGAAAATGCACCAAAATATATGCTTTCGTTTTAAGGGGATGTGAGCCTATGGACGAACCCGCTGAAATTTCTGTTGTAATACCCTGCTATAATAGTTTTAAGTCACTGATGGAGTTAAATGAACGACTTATCAGGACACTAGAAGAACTAAAGGTTCGATATGAGATCATATATGTAAACGATTGCTCTAAGGATCAGACGATACACGTATTACGGAGCCTGTCAGAACATCATCAGCACATTACGGTCATTGATCTTATGTTTAACGTGGGGCAATTTCGCGCATTACTATGTGGAATAACTCACTCGAGTGGGGCGTTGGTCGTTACAATGGATGATGATTTACAGCATCCACCTGAGGAAATTACTAAACTGTATAGCTATATGATGTCAAATACACATTTGGATGTGGTGTTTGGAGAATATAGTAGCAAGAAACATTCGTTTTTTAGGAATGTTGGAAGTTTTATGATGGGTAAAATGAATGAGTTAACAATAAAGAAACCCAAGAATGTGACCTTCTCATCATTTCGTTGTTTACGCAGATCATTGGTGGACACATTGATAGAATATAACACGTTGTTCCCGCAATTAGGACCTCTTATAGTCAAATCGACAAGTTCAGAACGTATGGCAAATGTTCGTATTCATCATGAGCCCAGAAAATATGGCCAATCTAATTACTCATTATTTCTGCTGTTTAAAACCTCCCTAAATCACTTAATCAACTTCAGTTCCGCGCCTTTAAAATACATTAGTATTTTCGGAGTTATGGTGTCACTTATAAGTATTGTGAGTACGTTTTTTTGTTTGTTTTATAAGTATCATACTGGAACATCTATTGGCTGGACATGGGGTATAATTTTGACTCTGCATTTTTATTCAGGGTTGCTACTACTTTCGATAGGAATCATAGGAGAATACTTAATTCGAATTATGTACGAAGTAAAAGGATTTCCTAAATACAAAATAAGAGAAGTATATAAGAACAATAAGTAATCGGATAACGGATAAGGAAGGGCATATGAATCAACTCATCATTTTTGGTGCAGCTTATTTTGATTTAATTAAATTAATAGATGCCATAAATAAAGAAAAGCCAACTTGGGAAATTATCGGATTCTTGGATGACACGAAATCTCTGCAAGGAGAAGTCTTTCGTGGCTATAAGGTGTTAGGCGGTAGGGAAAAAATCTCCCAATTTGTAGAGAAGAAAAATATATTTTTCTTCAACAACGTGTGCGGTCATTGGACTCGATCTAAGCAGGTAGCTGATTTGTTAGACAGCTATGGCTGCCAGATCCCCAATCTTATTCACCCTGCAATAGACATGAATTATGTTGAGATTGGACGAGGCTGTCTGCTCCCTGAAGGGTGTGTTATTGGGGGGGGAGCGCGAATCGGAAACTTTGTTACAGTACGACTCCAGAGTTTGATTAGTCATGATGTTCAAGTGGAGGATCATGTATTCATTGGCCCGGGAGTAACGATTGGGAGTGAGGCTGTTCTAAAAAAAGGGTGTTTTATCGGAGCTGGAGCAACGGTTATGCTTAATAGAACCGTTGGCATAGCTAGTACTGTAGGTGCAGGCGCAGTTGTTACAAAAGATGTTGCAGATCAAGTTACTGTTGCGGGAGTGCCTGCTAAGGAAGTCAGACGAAAGGAATAGGTAAGCATTGAAGAAACTGATTATTAATTTGGCACCTACAGGAATTATACCTGTTAAACAAATGACGCCTCACGTTCCTATTCATCCGGAAGAGATTGTTGCTGATGTGCTCAAATGTGCCGAGCTGGGTGCTTCCATAGTACATTTACATGCACGTGACGGAGAGGAGAAGGCGACCTATAAGAAAGATATTTATGGTTCCATTATCCATGGGATCCGATCTGTAAACAAAGATTTAGTTATTGTCGTATCCACTAGTGGGAGGGTTTTTGGCGATTTTGAACAAAGATCGGAAGTGCTTAATTTAGAGGAGGAACTCCGCCCGGACATGGCTAGCTTGACACTTGGATCCTTAAATTTCTATAACAAGGCGAGCTCAAATAGCCCTTCCATGATTGCAAAACTCGCCGAAAAGATGCTTGAATGCGACATTAAGCCGGAATTGGAAGTATTCGACCTCGGGATGGTAAATTTCGCGCATTATTTAATTAAGAAAGAGTTGCTGAAGCCGCCCTATTATTTCAATATTCTGTTAGGTAATATTGCGACGGCACAGGCTAAATTAATGCATTTGGGGCTCATTGTCTCCGAACTTCCAGAACAATCGATATGGTCTGTTGCAGGGATAGGGTCGTATCAGAAGCAAATGAGCGCTCTGGGCGTTACACTAGCAGACGGGGTGAGAATTGGTTTGGAAGACAACCTTTGGGAAGATGATTCACGTACGCATCTTGCCAGTAATGTAACACTAGTTCAACGAGTAGTAAATTTGGCCCAAGCTATGGAACGCCCGATTGCAACCCCACAAGACGTTCGAAGCATGTTGTTTAAATAATCTCAAGCAGGCTGGTGTGAAATGATTATATGTCCAAAGACAAAGCATGAATTAACTCGTCAGGGAGATTATTTATATTGCGCTGAATCGGGATACAAGGGCTTGATTAGACTCCATATAGGTGGGAGTATCATTCTAGTAGGGAGGAAAAGTTTTTGAGCATTCCCTTTAACAGACCTGCTGTTACTGGCAAAGAGACACAGTATATGAATCAAGCACTGGAAAATCGAAAGTTTTCTGGTGATGGTGAATTTACAAAAAAATGTCATGCCTGGTTTGAAGTAAACCTCCCGTGTAAAAAAGCACTGCTGACCACGTCCTGTACGCATGCATTAGAAATAGCGGCAATTTTAGCTGATATACAAGAGGGTGACGAAGTGATTATGCCTTCGTATACATTTGTTTCAACAGCCAATGCGTTTGTGTTACGTGGAGCGAAGATTGTTTTTGTTGATATACGACCAGATACTATGAATATAAATGAACAACTTATCGAGCAAGCAATTACTGAAAAAACAAAAGTGATTGTTCCGGTTCATTATGCTGGAGTTGCATGTGAGATGGATTCCATTATGGAAATAGCAAGAAAGTACAACTTGTTAGTGATAGAAGATGCTGCACAGGGTGTTATGAGTATGTATCATGACAGAGCACTGGGGACGATTGGTCATATAGGTTGTTACAGCTTTCACGAAACCAAAAATTATCATTGTGGAGAAGGTGGAGCCATTATCCTTAATGATGAACGATTTATTGAACGAGCGGAAATCATCCGTGAGAAAGGAACAGATCGTTCAAGGCTTTTCCGTGGACAAGTTGATAAATATACATGGATAGACATAGGTTCTTCCTATTTACCGAGTGAATTAAATGCTAGTTTTTTGTATGCCCAGCTAGAAATGGCTACTGAGATTAATAATAATCGATTAAGAAGTTGGAACGTATATTATGAGAATTTAATGCCCCTAGCAGAGAGAAGACTAATGGAAATTCCTGTTATTCCTGAACGATGTAGACATAATGCTCATATGTTTTATATTAAATTACAAAATTCAAAGCAAAGAGCAGATATGATTGAAATGTTGAGGGAAAATGAAATAATGAGTATTTTTCATTACATACCGTTACATGGAACCAGAGCTGGTATTAATTTTAGTAGATTTGATGGGGAAGATTGTTATACAACAAAAGAAAGTGAAAGACTGTTGCGTTTACCAATTTATTATGAAATGAACAAAGACGATATTCAAAAGGTAACAGATGTGATTTCTTTATTTTTTACCGAAGAGCGAAAGGTATAGAAAGGGGGAAGAACGTGAAAGGAATTATTTTAGCGGGAGGAAGCGGTACGCGCCTCTATCCGTTAACACGTGCAGTATCAAAGCAGTTGTTACCCGTTTACGACAAACCGATGATTTACTACCCGTTGTCTGTGCTCATGCTGGCAGGAATTCGGGATATCCTCATCATTTCTACCCCAGAAGATACCCCACGTTACGAGCAGCTTCTTGGAAACGGAGCCGAATTAGGAGTTTCCTTCACCTATGCTGTTCAACCTTCACCAGATGGGCTGGCTCAGGCATTCATTATTGGAGAATCCTTCATTGGAGATGACAGCGTTGCCCTTGTTCTCGGTGACAATATCTTCTATGGAGATGGATTTACTCATATGCTACAGCGTGCTGCGGGACGCCAGTCAGGTGCCACTGTCTTTGGCTATAACGTCAAGGATCCAGAACGATTTGGGGTAGTAGAATTCGATCAGGACGGTACCGTCATCTCGATTGAAGAAAAGCCGACAGAACCGAAATCTACGTATGCGGTAACGGGTTTATATTTTTATGATAACCGCGTGATTGAAATCGCCAAAACCATCAAGCCGTCTGCACGTGGGGAGCTGGAGATTACCGATGTAAACAAAGCATACCTCGAAATGGGCGAGCTTACTGTTGAGCTGTTGGGACGCGGTTTCGCCTGGCTGGATACAGGTACACATGAATCATTACTTCAGGCTTCTCAGTTCATTGAAATTGTCGAAAAGCGTCAAAGCTTGAAAGTAGCCTGCCTGGAGGAAATCTCGTATCGGATGGGATACGTCTCAAAGGAACAGCTCCTGACCCTGGCAGAACCATTACGACAAAATGAATATGGTCAATACCTGATACGGTTGGCGAAGCAGTTGTAGGAGAGTAGCGCAGGAGGTCGAGCGATGGAAAATACAAATTATGTTTATGCCATACCAACAACGTATGAGTCTACCAAGACGAAGGAATATTTATCTCAATATAAAGATTGGTTCTATGTATTTACCTTCTCCAATGACGTAGCGACCTCGGTATCAGATGAGCTTATTGATCGAATTCATCAAACACGAGCTGATCTTATCTTTCCATTTTTAGATGAACTCTTTCAAGATCGGTGGGATGAAATAACGTGTATGGATATCGCATGCAATCAAGGCTGGTTTTCGACGCAGCTAGCAGTGCGCGGTGCAAAAAAAGTCATCGGATTTGATACGAGAGATGAACATCTCGAAATGGCGAATGTTGTGAAAGAAATCGGTGGACTCAACAACATCACGTATGTTAATCAGGACTTATTCGAGCTTGATGAATCAGTAGCTGGGCAATATGATCTTACCTTATTCCTTGGCATCTTATATCATCTTGAAAACCCAATGGGGGCACTACGGAAAGTAAGAAGTGTAACGAAAAACTTTTGTGTCATCGAAACACAAGTGGCGCGAACCTCTCCCGAGCTTGAGATTCTAAATGGGAGTGATACAACACCGAAAAAAGGGGCAGGCATCGGGGTGTTTTCTGCGGATGAAAATCACGTGCAGCATGGCATGTCTGTTGTGATCGTTCCGACGTTGCCTGCCCTTTATCAAATGCTGTATGCCGCGGGTTTCAAACGTTTATATCTATCTGTTCCACCGGGTGCGATGTATGAGCAGTATGCAGATTTTGATCGGGTAGTTATTTTTGCTCAGGTGTAGAGGGGAACGACTATGAATATTAAACGAACTCGCTTCGCAGGCGTATATGTGCTGGAACCAGCCGTATTTGGAGATGCACGGGGCTACTTCATGGAAAGCTACAATCAGCGTGTGTTTCATGAACTCGGTATCCACACCGCTTTCATACAGGACAATCAATCGCTATCACGCGAGACAGGTGTATTACGTGGCTTGCATTATCAATTGCATCCGAAAGCCCAAACAAAGCTGATTCGCGTGCTATCCGGGGTCATCTATGATGCTGTCGTAGACATTCGACACGGCTCCCCGACATTCGGACAATGGGAAGCGTTCATTTTGAGTGAGGATAACAGACGACAGCTGCTCGTGCCACAAGGCTTTGCTCATGGATTCTGTACGCTCGTACCGGATACGCTCGTATTCTACAAAGTCGATGAATACTACTCGCCTGAGCATGACCGTGGCATCGCCTGGGATGATCCGGCACTGGGCATTCCGTGGCCGACCTCGAATCCAATCCTGTCCGAGAAGGATAAGCATCATCCGGTGCTGGCCGAAGCGGAAATACACGTTGAATAGGAGAAGAAAACTTGTGAAAATGCTTGTGACAGGCGGAGCAGGCTTTATCGGGAGCAACTTCGTCCATTATATGATGAGAAAATATCCGGCTTACCAGTTTGTGAACCTGGACGCTATTACATATGCAGGGAATCTGGAAAACCTAATAGAAGCAGAGAAATCGCCGAACTATCAGTTTGTAAAAGGAAACATCTGTGACCGTGAACTAGTAGATTCTCTTGTCGCAGATCGTGTCGATATCATCGTAAACTTTGCGGCTGAATCACACGTCGATCGCAGCATTACAGAGCCGGATATTTTTGTGAAAACAAACGTAATGGGGACGCAGGTCCTGCTGGATGCAGCGAAAAAATACGACATCCAAAAATATGTACAGGTCTCCACAGATGAAGTGTATGGAACACTGGGTGACACCGGATTCTTCACAGAAGATACCCCGCTTGCGCCAAACAGTCCGTATTCTGCAAGCAAAGCAGGGGCAGACCTGCTGGTGCGCGCCTATCACGAAACATACGGACTGCCAGTGAACATTACACGTTGCTCCAATAACTACGGTCCGTATCATTTTCCCGAGAAGCTCATTCCGCTCATGATCATCAACGCCCTGCATGATAAGGAATTACCCGTATATGGGGATGGCATGTACGTACGAGACTGGCTGTATGTCGAAGATCACTGTTCCGCTATCGATCTGGTCATCCATCAGGGGAAAAGCGGGGACGTATACAATGTGGGCGGTCATAATGAGTATCCGAACATTGAGATCGTCAAGCGTGTGCTACAAGAGCTGGGCAAATCAGAAAATCTCATCCGATATGTACAGGACCGTCCTGGACATGATCGGCGGTATGCGATTGATGCCACCAAGTTAATGACAGAACTCGGCTGGAAGCCCACGTATACGTTTGACACCGGAATTGTCGAGACGATTCGCTGGTATGTGAACAACCGGGAGTGGTGGGAACGAATCATTCGTGGTGACTACCAGCACTATTATGACAAGCAATACAAACAGCGTCTGGAAGAGGTGTGACATGACCACAGTACTCGTAACCGGTGGAATGGGCCAGCTGGGTACAGATATAACACGCCTGCTCAAGGGGCAGGGGTATGACGTATATGCATGTGGCCGCGATACGCTTGATATTACCAATCAGGGTCAAGTTCAAGAGGTCATGAGGCAGGTGCGGCCAGACGTTCTGATTCATACAGCTGCCTATACAAAGGTGGATCAGGCCGAGATGGATTCTGATAGGGCCTATCTGGTTAATGCGCTTGGCACACGTAACGTAGCCATCGAAGTGGAGCGTTATCAGGCCAGGTTGATATACATAAGTACAGACTATGTATTTGACGGAGCAGTGGATGTGCCTTATTCAGAGTTTGCGCCTGTAAACCCTGTTAACGTATATGGCAGATCGAAGTGGGCAGGAGAAGAGTTCATCAGGCAGTTTTGCTCGCGATGGTTCATTGTACGGACATCCTGGGTGTATGGTAAGCATGGACATAACTTTGTGAAGACGATGCTTAGGCTCGCCGAGACGCGAAGTGAGCTTCGGGTTGTGCACGATCAGCTTGGGACGCCGACCTATACAGTTGATCTGGCTATGTTTCTCCTACAGCTTCTGGAAACCGAGGTGTACGGAACGTACCATGCTTCGAACAGCGGCGTGTGTTCCTGGTATGAATTCGCCTGTGCGATTTTCGAAGAAGCGGGTCTTGCTCATATTCACGTGCATCCGATTCCAACGGTTGAGTACCCACTGCCTGCGCTGCGTCCGGCATACTCTGTGCTCGATCATATGATGATTCGTCTGCAAGGAATGGATGAGTTGCGACACTGGAGAGAAGCACTGCACAGCTTCATGGAGGAAAGTGGATGAAAGACAGTATGAAGACTGTACAAATTCTATTGTCCACGTATAACGGTGCAGCTTTTGTAGCAGAGCAGCTGGACAGCTTGCTTGCGCAAACATACAAGCCGATTCACATTTTGATTCGGGATGACGGCTCTCACGATCAGACGAGAGAGATTCTAAAAAAATACGAGCAGCAGTACCAGATGGACGTATTGGTAGGAAGTAATATCGGGGTCATTCCGAGCTTCTTCACCCTTTTACAACAAGCATCTGATCAAGTAGGCTATGTGGCGCTGTGCGATCAGGATGATTACTGGCACAAGGAAAAAATAGAGAAAGCGGTTCGGAAGTTGAATGCGATTGATGCGGCTGTTCCGGCGATGTACTGCAGCCGTGTCGAGCTGGTGAATGAGGAACTCGTCTCGCTTGGCATGTACCCCTTGCATAAACGAGGTCCGGCTTTTGAAAATGCTCTTGTACAAAGCATGGCGACGGGATGTACCATTGTCATGAATCAGGCAGCTAGACGATTGCTTTTGCAACATCTGCCAGATGTACGCAACGTGGTGATGCATGACTGGTGGTTTTATCTTGTCGTATCTGCATTCGGTACGGTTGTGTATGACCCGGAATCAAGCATGTTGTATCGGCAGCATGCAGCCAACACGGTAGGTACGGGTCATACAGGAGTGGGGAGATGGATTGGGCGTGTGCGGCGCTATCGTAAAGAGAAGCAGTATCGATTTATAACGAAGCAAAACGAGGAGTTCATGCGTTTATACGGCGATCAGCTTGACGCGAAGAATAAGCGAATCCTCACAAGGTTTTTACAGAGTCGGCGTTCGTTGTCAGGACGGATTCAGTATTTTCTCTGTCCTGATACATATCGACAATCATGGATGGAGAATATGATTTGTCGGCTTGGTTTGTTATTGAATATGGTCTAGAAAGACTGGAGCAAAAATATGGGGAGAAATATTTTTGTAAAACTATCAAAGGTATTGTTTGCCTGCTTTGATCTGCTAGTCGTAAACATCGGCATTATTCTCGCATTTCGTGTGAAGTTTGGCGGCAACATCCCGCTGTATAACTGGCGTTCGTATGAGAGCGTATGCATAGAGCTGTCGCTTGTTTCTCTTGTCGTCTTCTATATGTTCGACTTGTATTCGAACTGGCGCCGAAAAAGTCTGTACAATCTCGTATATGCCATTGTTCTTTCCATTGGGACACTTAGCTTGATTACGATGATCCTAACGTTCTGGTATCGCGGGTTCTCCTTTCCGCGAAGTGTGATTGTGTTGACCTTTTTCATCCAGGTTATTCTGTTCATAGGAATACGCTCGTTCGTATGGTGGGCAGCGAAGCGAAAGTATGGACGTCGGAGCGTGCTCATCATTGATCATACGAAAGAACAGGCCGCACTTTTTGCACAGAAATTCCACCAGCATATCGAAGGCTGGTTTGTGATCCATGATCGGCTTGAAGCAGCATGCTGGAAAGAGAGGACCGATCTGATTCATGACGTAGATGTTGTGCTGCTAAGTCCGCTGCTTTCCCGGGAAGAGCGGGCAGAGATTCTCAGCTATTGCGCCCGATATGGCAAGGAAGTCTTGCTCGTCCCGGAACTGTTCGAGCTGTTCATTCTGAACGCGGAGCCTCAGCAAATCGATGACATGCTCGTTCTATCTGTGCAGCCACCTGGTTTGAGTGTGGCCCAGCTATTTGGGAAACGTGTGTTTGACATCATCGTATCCCTTACGTTACTGATCATACTCAGCCCGGTTATCCTCATTTTGTTTATTCTTGTGCCAGCCACATCGCGTGGTCCGGCGATTTTTAAGCAGGAGCGGATGGGTCGTCATGGTAAAGAATATCGGATTTATAAGTTTCGCAGCATGGTACAGGATGCAGAGAAGTATACTGGTCCAATGCTTGCGGTAGACAAAGATCCGCGCATTACCCCGGTTGGTCACTTCATTCGAGCTACACGACTCGATGAAATCCCACAATTGTGGAATGTATTGAAGGGAGAGATGAGCCTGATCGGCCCGCGCCCGGAACGAGCTGTGTTTATTGAGCAGTTTAGCGAAGCGCTGCCGGATTATGCATATCGGATGTCCGTGAAGCCGGGGATTACAGGGCTGGCGCAGATAATGGCGCGGTATAACACAACCGTAGAGGATAAACTGCGATTTGATCTTATGTATGTGCAGAACTACTCGCTTGCATTAGATATTAAGGTGCTGTTGCAGACGATTCGCGTCGTGTTTCAGTGGGAGAAGGCGAGAGGTATGCCGCAGCAAGAGGAAAGTGAAAAACAAAAAACAGTAGGGGGATAGCCAGTATGGAGAAGAAATTCTCTGGGAGAATGCGGAATATTCTGGTCAGTCTTTTGCTTGCACTGGGGATTGTAGCCATTATTATCACGAGTGTTCTCGGGAGTAAGCAAGATGAGACATACAAACAAGGAGCGGGCGCATTCAAGGACATTCAGGAGAAGTTCGCCCAACGAGATTATGCAAGTGCACAGAAAGAACTGGAGCAGCTCATCGCTTCGTATCCCAATAGTTATCTTGTGCAATGGCAATATGGGATAAGTCTGGCAGGACAGCAAAAGTATCAGGAAGCAGCGGAATGGTATGAGAAGGCAAGGAAGCAGCGTCCGTTTCTGGTACGAAATCAGCAATACGTATTACAGTATGGCGAAGTGTTGTATCACGTACAGGATTACAAAAGAGCGACCCGTTATCTGAAAGAAGTAGAAAAGCTGAATCAGCATCCGCAGTTTACAGAGCAAGCACATGTACTGCTGGCAGACATAGCGGAAAAAGAAGCCAAACAATAGACGAGGGGAAATGGAACGTGAGCAAAAAAAAGCAAAAGGCCCGTGTCGATCAGATGCTGAAACTGGAAGGGCAGAAGAATACCGATCGCATTCTGACGGGTCTATTGATTTTGACCATCGTGGTCATTCCCTTGCTGACAAGGGTAGCCGCACTGGATTTCAATTCACCTGTCATTACGGGAACCGTCATAGACTCGGGGACGAAGGCTGATTTTTTTACCTACTACAAGTTTATCTGGCTGCAGATCATGACGGGATTGATGGTTCTTATATTTTTATACAAAATGTTTGGCAACGGATACGAGATTCCGGCGAGCTATGTAAATGTACCACTGGCCTTGATGTTCGGGTTTGTCGTGCTCTCTGGCGTGTTAGCCGAGAATAAAACGATTGCCTTATTCGGTCAGTATAATCGCCACGAAGGAACGATTACCTATCTGATGTATTTCTGTCTGTTTTTCATAGCGACGACGATTCTATACACTGAAAGACGGGTGCGTATGCTGCTGTATGCTACGTATGTCTTACTCGGTGTGAATCTAGTGCTGGGCGTGGCGTACTTTTATGGCGCGGACTTATTACACAATGCGTTTATTTCCGGCATTCTGCTGCCAGCTACTATTAATAAGCAGACAGTGAACGGCTTTTTCAATAGTACCATTAACAATCCGAACTATGTCAGTGGGATTGGTGGAACACTAGCTGTTCTGTTTCTCGCCAAAGCGATCGTTGCGAGAACGATGAAAGAACGAGTGATTGATGTGGCAGGGGCAGTCGCAGCCTTTACGCTTGTACTTACATCGCTTTCGATCAGTGGTTTTTTTACGATTGTGGTGATGATCCCGATGATTCTGTTGTTTATAGGCTTTAGTATTCAGAAAAAAGCAGGGATGCTAACCTTGGGGGTGGCACTTCTACTATTTGCGGGTGTGCTTGCGACCTTGTATCAGCATAATGCACGCGTGTGGGATAAGAGTATCGGTTTTTTCCTTGGGACTTCGGAGACAACGATCAGCATGTCGCCTGAAGGTGAGGACATACAGAGATGGCGTACCTTGGAGCATGATGATTCACCGTTTGCTATGGATGTTGCCGCAGCGGCTGCGGCGAACAATGAAGATGAGTTTACCCTTCCGCCGCAGCGGTGGGGAGCTGGTACCGGGCGGGTGTATATCTGGTCGAAAACGATTGAACTCATTAAGCAGCATCCGGTGTTTGGATTCGGGATGGACACGTTAGCTTATCATTTTCCGCAGGATGACCCGTATAAAAATTCGGGGCTTAATGATGTCAAAACCATTGTCGATAAGCCGCACAACACATATCTAGGAATCGCATACGGCTCCGGTGTCATTGTATTACTCTCATTTTTGTACATGCTGCTGCGTCATGTGGCTCAGCATGTGTACATATTGAAGCAGAAAATCAAGACAGAGCGACAGGGGTTGCTCATCGCTCTATTCGCAGGCTGGTGCGCGTATCTCATCCAGGGACTGTTTAATGACACGATTATCGGCACGGGCTTTCTATTCTGGATTTTCTTCGGGGTAAGTGTGTCGCTGCTGCGGCAGGAGAGGGAAGAACAGGCGTAAAAACTTTTCAGCTTGTTACGAGCGACAAGGTGGAGGCTGTCTCAAAAGCCAGAACATGGTGAATGGGGCAGTCTTTTTGTTGTGAAATCGAAAGTGTATGGTGGGGAGTGGGAGAAGGGAGGAGCCGTTCGCTTTGGTACGCTTGCAGGGAAGCTGCGGGTGTCCGCTCCGGGAGCTCAGCCAACTTGCCCGCAAAGAAGAGCCTCCGATGTTTGTTCGCTGAAGTGTTGCGGGCAAAGACCCGTTCGCTGTTCTCCCTCCGCTGAGTAGACGCGTAAAGGCGCTCTCTTGCTACTCCCTTCTCCCACTCCCCGCAACGTTTCGGTTTACAAAAAACCTCTCGCCGCCAGAATGGATTTACTCGATAGCGACTAGTTTTTCGAAAGATTGCTTTCTTAATTTTTTACTTGCATAGCAAAGCTTAACATCTTGATAACGCTTGAGTGGTTTTATTCAAATTGTGCCAGGAGCGGGATCGGGCGGGGCAACGGAACGCCTGTACGCGATTACCCAGCGGAAGGGGTCAGGCGAACGGGCTTTTGCCCACAATGCTTCGATGCATATACATCGCGGGCACCTTTGTGGGCGAGTTCGTCTGGCACCTGGGGCGGACAGTTCCCACTCCGTAGCGAGCGTACCAAAGTGACGAGGCTCCGCCTGATCCCGCTCCTTCACCACACTTTGAACATCCTCAAATTTTTTCAAGGGTTAAAGTTTTTTTTTCAAAGCCCTGCAACTTTTCGCAAGAAGCACCGTCTAAGTATGTGTAAGACAAAGCGGAGCGAGAGAATATTGACCAGGGTATTTAATGAAGAAAAAATTTTTTCAAAGCCCTGCAACTTTTTCGCAACACCGTCGTCTAATACAGTGTAGAACAAAGCGGACAACGCTTTCGGTTCTGCATCGCAAGGAAAGAAGAATTGAGAGATTCGCTATTTACTTCGCAGGCAAAGCATTGTATACTTGCCTATGTGAGAATCGAATGTAGTAGATTCTGACAATCTTTGCAAGACTTTCATCTCATTACTGGTTACATACAACCACTCGGCTTTATAGATAAAGAGCCAGCTCCACGAGACGAGATGAAAGTACATACAGGAGAAGGGCTCAGAGATAGACAACAACTATACTCTCAACCGAAGCAAACGCGGAACTCGTTCCTTATGCTGAAGGGGTATGTATATGCATACCGCATCAACTTCTCTATGATTCTGGACGTAGAAGAGTAGAGTGGCAGCGAACCCGCAAAAATATATTCCTAATTTAGGAGGAGAAACAATGAAAAAAGCTATTAAAGTTTTAACTACTACTGCTTTACTCGCTTCCCTTGCTGCTCCGTTCGCAGCTCCGGTAAGCGCGGCTACTGAAAACGTATCATTAACTACTCCGGTACTTTCTACTTCTACAGCTGTAGGTACCTTTGCTTCCCTTGGAACTGTTCGAGTAGCTGAAACAGATTCTACAATCGGTTCTATTACAGGTACAGTTGCAAGTCCGCAACAAATTACAATCACATTGCCACAGGGAGTAGAGTTCAAGGCTGCCCCTACTGTAGCTACTTTAGGCGATTTCGTAACTACGAATACTGCTTTTGCTGCTGCTGATATTACGCTTGTTCCGGGTTCTGAAACAACGAAGGGTTACACTATCCAAATTAGTGGCCGTACTGGTGCTGGTGCTGCTTCAAAAGCTAATCTTGAATTCCATTTTGATAATGTTGCTGACTCACAAGTTAAATTAGACGGTGTTACTGGCTCTGTTAAAGTTGGCATTTATGCACCAAACTCAGGTATTACTAGTGGAGATGTTGTAGTTGGTACAGCTCAAAGTGCTGGTGGTACTGCTGTTGCACTGAATGCTCCGAATATCAGTCGTGCAGCTGCTCAGACTCTTGGTACAATTCGTGTAGCTGAAAACCGTGCAGGTGCATTCGATGCTACTAACACAATTAACTTTGTTTTACCAAAAGGTTTCACATTCACTGGTGCAACTGTAGGTGGTGTGAATGTTAACCCAACTATGACTGCTGGCCTTCCTTACACTATTGACATAGACTCTAATGGTTATTCCCGTCTGAAAGTTAAGCCGCTTGCAGTAAATACAGGTTCTACACCAGCATTCTTCAACGTAACACCAATTATCTCCGTTGATAGCGATGCTGACCTTGGCGATTTGAAGGTTGATGTAAAAGGCGACAACGCTGGTGTATCAGCGACTTCAGTTGTAGCAGCAAAAGTTGCTGAGTTTGGTGTAACAGCTTCTGCATCAGGAGATGTTAAAACTGTATACGCTGGTCGTCAAGACCAAGAGCTTACTAAGCTGAACATTAAAGAAGGAATCGCGGGATCGTTGTTGTCTAACCGTACAATTGTCCTCGAACTTCCAGAGTGGGCACACTGGCAAACTCTTCCTACTGAAGATACAGGAGTGAAAAAAGGTGATGCTACAATCACTAACAGTGGTTCTACTGTCGATAATGATCGTCGTAAAGTAAGCCTGAACGTAACTGCAGGTGGAGTTCTGACAGACACAACTCTGAAAGATCTGAAAGTATTCCTGGATGCAAATGCTCCAGCAGGTGACCTGAAAGTTAAAGTTAGCGGCTCGCAAGGTCTGACTGGTGAATACACACTTGCACAAGTTAAGAAACCAGTTGCTATTTCTGCAGATCTGAAAGATCTTAAAATTGGTGTTCAAAACCAAGCAACAGGCGATATCACAATCAAAGAAGATGCTGCTGGCACTCTGAAAGCAGTAGTAACTGAGCTTAACAATGGCTGGAATAAAGCGGGCGTTGTTACAAATACAAATCTAGACGGAAACATCGTACTGAGTGCACCATCTGGTGTGAAATTTGCGGGAGTTCCGACTGTAGCAGTTACAGATGGTGATCTGAAACTTAAATCTACAGGTGTTAAACTGAACAGTGATAACAATCAATTAATCATCCCGATTGATACAGCAAGTAAAACTGCTTCTACAATTAAATTGTCTAACGTGAAGTTCACTGTAGACCGTACAGTTCCAGAAGGCAAGCTGACTCTTGATGCAACTGGTAACGCTCTGGATCAAACTCGTGATTCTAATAACGTTACTCGTGATGCAGTAGTAAGCGCTGATGTTGCTAACGTAGTAACTCCAGCTCCTAAAGATACAACTGCTTCTAACATCGTATTCAAACTCAACAGCAAAACATTCACTGTTGATGGCAAAGAAATGACTATGGATTCTGCTCCACTCGTAGCTTGGGATCGTGCATTCCTGCCAGTACGTTTCGCTGCTAACGCACTGAACGTATCTGATGACAACATCATCTGGGATGACAAAACAAGCACAGCTACAATCTTCAAAGGCGATCGCGTAATCGTTGCTAAAGTTGGCGACAAGTTCCTGACTGTAAACGGCGCGAAAGTACCTATGGATGTACCTGTATACCGCAGTGCTGCGACTAACAACCGTGTAATGATTCCGGTTCGTTACCTCGGCAACGCTCTGGGTGCCCAAATCAATTGGAACGCAGAAACTAACGAAATTACAGTTGGAACTCAGAAGTAATTTTTGAGAACTTCATAGAGGAACTCCCTAACGGGAGTTCCTTTTTTAATGGAGGTAAAAAATATGAAAAAGGCATCTTCTATTATTCTATCTGCCTGCCTGCTACTTCCGTTAGCAGTTCCGGCTTATGCAGCGGAGGTAGCTCCGGCGGCTGCTGCACAACAGCAAGGATTAACATATCAGGGTGCAATAGACAAGGCTCTTAACAAAAGTTTAGAGCTAAAAAACATTCAGGCTGATATTGACCGTTCGTTTGAAGTGAAAAATAATCTTGGTCGCTCCTTGTCCTTTGTTCCAACCGGACCGGGAAATCAGGGAGCTAATTCTGCCTATATGGGGGTTGAAAAAGCTGAGATTGGGTATCAGATGACCCAAAAGCAATTGGAAATAAAAAAGGATCAAATTGCGTATTCTACTCGCAAAGCGTATAATGCAATTTTGCAGGCACAATCCAAAAAACAGCTCGCATTGTTAACAGAGAAAAACTCTGAGTTACAAAATAATATAAGTTTCTATAAGTACCAGTATGGGATGGCAAGTCTAGTAGACAGTGATCGGGCGCAAAAGAACTATGCAGCTGACAAGAAGAATAGTCAGGTAGCGGAAACAAATGTTTCTAGTTCCTATCAGACGTTTAATCAACTGGTTGGGCTTGAAACAAAAGCAGTTCCGCAACTTGCAGAAAAGCCTGATTTTAAGAAGTTAAACGAGAGTGATTTGGATAATCATATTGGTCGTGTTATTGATACGAATCCGCAAGTATGGTTAGCAAATAAAAACATTGATCTTGCTCAGGTTGATGTGAAGCTTCTAAACTACAATTCTGGTCAAGGTGAATCGTATGACACGAAGAAACTTGACTTAGAAAAAAATCAAAATACGTATGCGAATGCAAAAGAGCAAATAGACTCCGCTGTTCGCACACTTTATTACAATATCCTTCAAATCGAAGATCAATATAGTGTGTTAGAGCAAAAGCTGGAGATTGCTCAGGACGCATACAATACGCTGAAGGTTCAATTCGATGTTGGACTGGCAACAAAGGCTGACCTGTCAAGCGCTCGGTTGAGTGTTGAGCAATTGAAACAGCAGTTGTTTGAGTTAGCGCTTAACCACGATAATCTTGTTGAAGCCTATCAGAAACCATGGGTACTTTCTGCTTCATAAAAGTTAAAGAAGAGCTTTCTGCTATTTATGCAGAAGGCTCTTCTTTATAATTGTAGATAGTTTTATTTTTTGGCATGTAAAGCGTTTAGGATGATTGTAATTGCTTCGGATCTTGTCGCCTTTTGATTTGGTTCGAATCGATTGTTTCCAATTCCTTTTATGATCCCGGTTGCTATTGCTATTTTTACATCGTCCTTAACCCAGGGCTGTATTTTATCCGCATCAGCAAAAGTGAGATTAGATGTAGTATCTGCCTTAATATTCATAGCACGAACTACCATAGCTACAATTTCTGCTCGTGTTATTGACTGATCTGGACGGAAGGTATGATCTTCATACCCTTTTGTGATACCTAGTTGTACAGCAGTCGCTACAGCATTCTTGCCCCAATTCTGGATATTATTTTGATCTGTAAAGGGAAGAACAGTAGTTCCTTCCACTTTCTTATCGAGTGCTCGCATAAGAAGTGAAATAAACTCGATTCGAGTAATAGATGCATCTGGTTGGAAGGTTCCATCTGGATACCCTTGTGTAATCCCTCTGTCAATGGCTTCTTGAATGTACTTTTCGGCCCAGTGTCCTTGAGTATCAGGAAAATGATTTTTCTGATCGGGATTATCACTAGAAGTTGGAGCTTGACTTACAGGTGTTGAAGTCCATGTAGGAGCTCTAAGAACACGAATCGTATATGTTTGAGTCGTTGTTTTATCTTTGCCTGTAACAACGACAGCAATTACATTTTCACCTATATCCAGAGCCATCGTAGCGGATGTAGTTTTATTGCCTTTAATTGAAACCAGGGCACCTTGATCAGCTGTAGTTGCTGTAACTGTAATATACGGGACATTTTTTTCAACATTGATAGAGTAGGTATTTTGAGTTGTTGAAAAAGCAGGGCTTAGTGTTCCAGGATTTACAGTTAGGTTAGATAAATTTGTGTTTATTGGCGAAGCGCTTGAAACTGCATACAATTTTTTATCTTGACTTCCGATGTAGATCGTACCATTAGAACCGATTGTAGCAGAAGTAGAAATTTTATCTGAAGTTGGAAGTTTCCATTTTTCTGTTCCATCTGGTTTGACGGCATATATCTTTTTGTCGTAATTTCCAATATAGATTGTCCCATCAGCTGAAATTATTGGGGATACTGGAAGCTCACCGTTAGTTTGAAAACGCCACTTTTTTGTTCCATCTGGTTTAAGTGCATAGAGATTCCCGTCATTACTTGCTACGTATACCGTACCATCAGCAGCAATTGCTGGGGCTCCTTGGATTGTGTTATCGGTTTCGAATTCCCATTTTTCGATTCCATTTGGTTTGAGTGCATATAATTTTCCATCATTATTCCCGATATAGATTGTTCCGTCAGCAGCAATGGCAGGAGAACTTGAAATATAGTTTTGGGTCGAGAACTGCCATTTTTCTGTTCCGTCTGGTTTGATGGCATATATCTTTTTATCGTAACTTCCAATATAGATTGTCCCGTCAGCAGCAATGGCAGGAGAACTCTTGATTATATCTCCAGTTGGAAACTCCCATTTTTTTGTCCCTTTTCCATCGATTGCATACAGGCTTCCATTATTACTTCCAATGTAGATCGTACCATCAGCGGCAATGGTGGGAGAGGAGTAAATCGAACTACCGATTAGAAACTCCCATTTTTTTGTTCCATCTGGGTTAATAGCGTATAGTTTCCCGTCATTACTTCCAATGTAGATCGTGCCATCGGAAGCAATGGTAGGAGAGGAATTAATACTTCCACCCGTGAGGAACTCCCACTTTTTTGTTCCATCTGGCTTAATAGCATAGAGATTTCCATCATTACTTCCAATGTAGATTGTGCCATCGGAAGCAATGGCAGGAGAGGAATTAATATTTCCGCCAGTGAGGAACTCCCATTTTGTTTCAGGCATGTTTATGCTGCCGTATGCTGACTGTC
This sequence comes from Aneurinibacillus soli, assembly GCF_002355375.1. Taxonomy (GTDB): domain Bacteria; phylum Bacillota; class Bacilli; order Aneurinibacillales; family Aneurinibacillaceae; genus Aneurinibacillus; species Aneurinibacillus soli. The sequence continues at coordinate 636,272 of NZ_AP017312.1, forward strand.
TTGTATAATTAAATGTAGTAGGCTGTTGAGCGTTTTTGTCATAAGCACCAAGTGCATATCCCCCTTTCTCTCCTTGGTTTTGATTAAATGCTGCCCAGGCAGATGATTGGTTGAACAAAGTAGTAACTAGAAGAGATGTGATACCTAATATAGCAATTCGTTTCAAAATATTTCCTCCTAATTGAGTTAATTTCACAATTCCTAACCTTTAAAGTATAGGGTTTGATCGCCATGAAAAAAAGGAGTACCTCTTCGAAACCTCTAATAGAGTAGCTAACTCAATGAGAAAGGTTGGTATCCTTACTAAATATTCTATTCGACAAGGATATTTATTTTCCTTGCAAAATTTATAAGAGAAAGGGGATCCATTTTTGTAGATTTCTCTCTTGTTCTTTAGAACTTCCCTGATTTATAATAGTAAAGTCATATATTTCGCATTCGAAATACTCTGATCGAAAATATACCCAGAAAGGAGATCGTCATGAGAAATGTATCCCGGGAGATTCATCTACTGCTGCGCCAGATTAACCAGCGTTTCTTTGAACTCGTCGCCCGTGAACTCTGCGAAGTCGGCATTACAGCCCCGCAGCTAATCGTTCTGCGTTGCTTCAAAGACGGCAAACGTCTGCGGATGTCGGATCTCAGTAAGCAGGTAGGTCTATCGAACAGTACTGTCTGTGGAATCGTTGACCGACTCGAAGAAAGGGGATACGTCCGCCGTTCCCGTGATGAAGATGATCGGCGTGTAGTCTGGGTACAGGCGCAGCCGAAAGCAGCGGAACTAAAAGAACACGTTCCAATTTTGCAGGATGAATACAGTGAATTTTTTCTCTCGGGGATGACGGAAGAAGATACGGAACGTTTGATTCATACGCTTACACTATTTTCTAATCATTTACTCGAAAAACTCGAACAGAAAAAATAGGTGTTTTTTGCTCACTTATTTCGTGTTCAAATTATTTGCTTAGAAATGAATTCTATCCATACATATTACAGGGGAAAACTAGAGGTGGAACAATGAAACGAAAAGCAATTCTTACGATTCTGCTTGCGCTTATGGTTGTCAGTGGCGGCGGAATTGGTTATTACTACTGGTACCAGGGGGCGCACTATGTGAAAACAGAAGATGCGCGCATTCAGGGCGATCAGTATCGAATTATGCCACAAATTGCCGGGGAAATAACGCGAATTCCTGTCGAAGAAGGGCAAGTCGTGCAGCAAAATCAGGAAATCGCGGAGCAGGATACGTCCAATATCGACCCTAGCATGATCGACAAAACCATTATGCGTGCGCCGATTGCGGGAACGGTCACGAAAGTATTCAACAAAGAACATGAGATTGGCTCACCAAGTCAGCCGGTTGCCCTGATGGTCGATACACATGCGTTATACGTGTCGGCTAATATCGAGGAAACATACATTACCCGTGTGAAAGCGGGCCAGCCAGTTGAGGTGACGATTGATACGCTCGGCGGCAAGAAGTTGGTGGGAAAAGTACGCAAGGTGGGTATAGCATCGAATTCTACGTTCTCGCTCGTACCGGCTGTGAATACAAGTGGGAACTTCAACAAAGTTACACAGCGGATTCCGATTGAGATCGCGATTCAACAACCATCTGATGTTCAGTTAATTCCGGGGACGAACGTAGAAGTCAAAATTCGCGTGTCGTAGGGAGGAGGAGAAGCAATGGCAGCAGCAACAGCAAGTACTCCTTCCCAGGAATCAGCCGGATCTCCCTGGCTGGCGCTGCTGGCGATTATTGCCGGAGCGTTCGTCGCGATTCTGAACAATAGTCTCATTAACGTCGCGCTTCCGAAGCTGGTGAATGTATTCGGCTCGACAACGGAACGGATTCAGTGGGTTCTGACCGGATACATGCTTGCATCAGGGGTCATTATTCCGATTAGCGGCTTTATGGGAGACAAGTTAGGCTATAAGAAATTTATGATTATCGCGCTCGGGGTGTTTACGGGCGGTACGGCGCTTTGTGCAGTAGCGTGGAGTGATACGTCACTTATTATCGCGCGAGTTATTGCCGGACTGGGTGGCGGGGTGATTATGCCGCTTAGTATGACATTGGTGTACAAGATTATGCCGCGTGAACAGATCGGTACGGCACTCGGCCTCTGGGGGATCTCCGCGATGGTAGCGCCTGCGGTCGGTCCGACGTTGAGTGGATATTTGATTGAATGGTTGAATTGGCGGTTTCTGTTTATCGTGACTATTCCAGTCGCGCTGTTTGCGATTGTGATGACGTGGGTGCTTCTGAAGGAGACGGAGCGTCAGGAGAATATGAAGTTTGACTGGGGCGGGTTTATTCTAACGTCTTTATCAGCAGGGACGCTGCTGTATGCACTGAGTAATGGGAAGACAGCAGGCTGGACATCATTTGAGATTGTATCGTTATTTTTTATTTCATTCTGGTCGCTTGTGTTTCTCGTCTATGTGGAGACAGGCAAAGAGAAGCCGCTCATTAATTTGAGCTTGCTGCGGAATTTTCATTATACGTTGAGCATTATTACGGGCAGTCTTGTGATGATCGGCATGTATGGCGGGGTATTCCTTACGCCGTTGTTCTTGCAGAATATCCAGGGGGTGTCACCGATTGATACGGGGATTCTCCTGATGCCACAGGCGATTGCGATGGCGATTATGATGCCGATCTCTGGTAAGTTGTTCGATAAGGTGGGCGTTGTGCCGATTGGGCTTGTGGGCATTACGCTTACGAGTGTTATGTCGTATGAGTTACATAGGTTGACGGCGACGACTTCACATGAATGGTTGAATCTGATTTTGACGATTCGGGGCATCGGGATTGGACTCTGTATGATGCCTCTCTCCACGGTCGGGATGAATGCGATTGCGGCGACGGCACCGAAGGAGATGGGGAATGCGTCTTCTTTATCCAATCTTGTCCGGCAGGTAGCCGCGTCATTCGGGATTGCGGTGCTGACGACGATTATGCAGAATCGTGCGTCTCTGCATTTTGATCATATGCGTGAATCAGTGACACTTGATGCGGCCTCAACTGTGCAGGCTTATTACGGAACGAGCGGGATTAGTACGTTGGCAGGAATGATGCAGCTAGATGCGACAGCGCGGGCGATAGGAGATACATTCCTTGTCTCGTCTATTCCATTATTTATTTCTATCCCGCTTGTATTGTTATTCATTCAAAGAAAAAAAGCGGCACCGCCGCAACCAGAAATAGCGAAAGAAAGGGAAGAAGCATGAGGAAATTCAAGATGAGAGCAGCGGTACAGATGGTGGCGCTAAGCGCACTTGTAGCAGCAACAGCGGGATGCAGCACGAATGCAAAGGAAGCATCGCAGCAGATGACAGTCGTTCCGGTGAAAACGGTGAATGCACAACAAGGCATGATCGGAACGGGTAAAGTGTATACAGGAAGTGTTATGCCTTTGCAAACAGTAAAGGTAGTACCGAAGACAGCGGGGAAAATTGAGCAGATGGCTGTTGATGTTGGTACACCAGTGAAGCAAGGCCAGTTGTTGTTTAAGCTAGAAGATAAGGATTTGCGTAACACACTAGAGAAAGCAAATGCAGCGGTAGCAGCAGCCCAAGCGGGTGTGGGCGCGGCACAAGCGGCGCAAGAATCGGGTGTCGTGCAGGCGACAAGTGGAGTGGTCCAATCGAAGAATGGCATGATTCAGGCGAAGAACGGCATGGTGCAGGCACAAGGTGCGATCACACAGGCACAGAGCGGTCTTGAGCAAGCACAGAATGCAGTCACAGACGCCGAGAATGGGCTGAAAAAAGCCAAGCAAAGTCTAACGGATGCGACGACGCAGCTGAACCGTACGAAGCAGTTGTATGAAAGTGGTGCGACATCGAAAGCACAGCTTGAGCAGGCGCAGACAGCGCTTGTGACGGCACAGACAGGCTACAATAGTGCAGAGATCGCACGCAAGGGAGCGGTTGAGCGGCTGAGCGCGGCGAAGAAGAACGTAAGTGTAGCACAGAAATCATACGCGAATGCGAATGCTACGTACGAGAATTCGACAAGCGGCTATAGCAATGCGCAAAAGCAAGTAGGTGTGGCAAGCGGCACGGCGGGCATTCAGGCGAGCGAGCAGGGGGTTCGTCAGGCGCAGGTAGCGGCGCAGATCGCGACAGATGCGCTGAGAGATGCGGCTGTGACGTCTCCAATTGACGGGATTGTAGCCGTAAAGAACAATGAAGTAGGCGAGCTTGTATCGCCACAGGCACCGAATCCGGTACTCGTGGTGACGAACTTGAATACGGTGAATGTGCTGTTCTATGCATCAAGCGCGGACTTAGCGAATCTTCACCTAGGCATGAAGATGAATGTGAAAGTGGATGCCATGAAGGTCTCCGCGATCGGAACGGTGAAGAGTGTGAGTCCGGTTGATGAGAAAGGGAAAGGGTATCCGGTTCAAGTGAGTGTGCCAAATCCAGGGCTGAAGCTGCGTGCCGGTCTGGTCACCGAGCTGACGGCGATAGCAGAAGGCTCGAAGCCAGGCATCGTTGTTCCGTCCTCGGCACTGGTGAAAGAGCAGAACAAAGCGTATGTATATGTGGTAAACGGCGACCGTGCGAAACGCAAAGAGGTACAGATCGGAGAAGAGAAATCCGGTAATACCTTGATTACGGGCGGATTGAACGCAAACGATGCAGTCATTACGGATAACGTGGTGTTGTTATCGGACAATGCGAAGATACAGGTACAGCAAGAATAAAAAGTATGCCGCTGACTCTACTAATAGAGTCAGCGGTTTTTTGTAGAATAACGGTAACTTTTGTAGAAACAATGCGAAACTTGCGATGAATACGCTCTCTTTTCTGCATCTTTTTCCTTTATAATGTTTATATATTCAAAATTTGATATTTTTTTCAAATGGAGGGAGGCGTACAATGTTTGAACTGGTCGATTTGAAACGAGCCGTGGAAAGATTTGCGCGAGAGGGTCATGTATTCTATCCAGATCAGGCAGACGGGATTGGAGAGGTAACCGTGCTTTGTATCGGGGAAGAGAAGGTGTATGTCCCATGTACGACAGCGCAGTTCCGTAGGAAGCTAAGTCGGGAGTTCTTTAAGGACGAGCGTCTGCTGCGTGATTTCGCATATGAAACGCTCGGGAAACGCAAGCATCCTCCGTTCGTGCTGCATGAAAGCCTGGTGCTGGTTCCATTCTGGTACCCGTGTTTTGATAATCCCTCGCATCGCACGTTGTACGCATGTCTGTCCTCTATTAAAATGTATGCGGTTCATGAAGAACAGCGGCTCGGTTGTGTGTTGATGTTCAAAGATCGGCATACCGTCGATCTTCCGTATTCGATTGGAACGGTGAAGCAGCAGATGCGCTGTGCCGAGCATCTGCTGATGAAGTATCAATTGAAAGGCAGAGCCTCGTATTGAAAGTTATACTTATCAGGAGATGATACCGCCTTTTTGCATGGCTATCGAAGGGATAGTGTGTAGATTTTTTATGTGAAAAAAAGAACATAATCATTTCTATCGTTCCATAGCGCCCGGCATGGTTTGTGGCCAGCACGTATGATGAAAGTGCGCACATAATTGGCAGGGCCGGCCCTCCACGGGAGGGAATCCATATGGAAGAGATGAAATGGGCACGTTTTTTTGCAGAGGTGGAGCCGCTTGTGAATCGATTGACGGCACGGTATGCGCCTGGTTTCTGGCGGGAAGAAGCGAAGCAGGTAGCCCGCATCGCCTGCTGGCAAAATGCACATCGGTATGATGCGGGGCGTGGAGCGAAGCTGTCTACATTTTTGTTCGTGATTGTACGGCGGGCGCTGGCTGATTTTTATGAGCGGGAAGCGTTGTGGCGCAGTCGTCATCTGCTTCCGGTGTCAGGGGATGAGGAGGGGCCAGGCTGGGAGGAAACGCTTATGGCTGTGGAGAAGCCGATGGAAGAAGCGCTCGTCTGGGAGAGTTGGATGGTACTCGTATCGGATACGGAAGCAGCCTGCCTGACGCTTCATATTCGGGATGGTCTGCCACTTAGGGATGTGGCTATGTGTCTCGGAATGACGTACGAAGCGGTCAAAAAGCAGAAGCAGCGTGCTCTGGCACGGCTGCGTACCCGCTTGAGTCCGCAGGGACTTTCTTCTTTCTTGCCAAAAGAGATATAATAAGCGTGAGTCCAGAAGGAGGAGTATATCATGTTATCATTTTTTAAGAAACTTCGCTCCAGTGAGCCCAAGCAGGAAACAGAAGCGGGGTCTGTAATAGAAGAAACGAATGATACGCCTGCGGAAGAGGTAGCGTCAGCTGTTCTGCCACTGCACTTCCCGCAGGATGTAGATACAGGAATCTCGATGGAAGAGCGGTATGTATTGCAGTTCTTCGTCGGGGAACTGCCGGAGATGGCGGAAGGCGAGCTGTCCATTGATGGGTACAAGCTTACCCAGGATGAAGCCGGTATGGTACTGCAAGCGATTATGCGCAATAATATGGATGCTGACATTGAGGTTGGCACCGTGCCGGTTGTGCTGATTGATGCGCATCATAATATGGTAGCACGCAGCATGTTTGATCTGACAAGCTTTGGTGAGATTCCGGCACGTACGGCGATGCCATGCCGCTTCTTCCTACCGTATAGTGATTTTCGTGTCCAGCAGGCGGATTTCTCGAATTGGATGGTCGGGTTCCATATGGAGGATGGCCGCGTGATGCGGGCGGTGACAGAGCTTGACTTTGAACAGAGCGGAGATTTCTCGCAGGACGAGCATGTGGAAGCACAAGATCAGCAGGTGCTCGATGCGATCGAGCGGGCAATTCATGAGACAGAAGGCCAGGTCAATATGTTCGGCACGTCACTCGGTCAGGGTGAGCATGGTGAGCTGGTGGTAGAGCTTCTGCTGCGTAACGGCAAGGATGAGGTTGTAGAGCTGACGGATGGCATGGTATTCACGGTGCTGGATGCAGCACGTGATGAGGTGGCGTCGCAGGCGTTTGATTTCTCGGCTGTGAAGGTGGAGCCGAAGTCGGTGCAGCGTCTTGTGCTGGAGTATGATGCCGCGACTTTAAAGAAGGCGGAGCCTGATTTCAGTGAGTGGTCAGTAGATGTAAAGTAATTATTTTGTACTATCTGTATCTTTTTTAATAAGATGCAGGTAGTATTTTTTTTTGATTAAGTGCCCCTTAATTTGTAAACTCTGTGCTATAATTGGGTTGTACGAAAAATAAGTAGGTATTATTGATTATTTATTACAGGTCGAAGTACATATCTATTAGGAGGGATACGATGAAGCTTTATAAAAAAGTATTCAAGGTGTGCTCAAGTACATTCTTGGCTAGTACACTCGTTTTATCAGCCGGAACAGCAGTATTTGCTCAGGCTAAAGACGTAGAAAACCACTGGGCACAAAACCAAATTACGAAATGGGTAGACGCTGGTTATGTGAAGGGATATGAGGATGGAACCTTCAAGCCGAATAACAGCATTACGCGTGCGGAATTCATCCGACTGGTTAACCAATCGTTTGGTTTTACAGAAGTAGCGACGATTACCTACACGGATGTTGCTCCGAGCCAGTGGTTCTATAGCGAAGTAGCGAAGGCGAAAGCAGCAGGCTACATCAGTGGCTATGAAGATGGCACGATGAAACCGAATAACAAGATTAGCCGCCAGGAAGCAGCAGCGATTATTCAGCGCTTGTTGAAGCTTCAAGGAACCGAAGCGAGCTCTTTCCAGGATGGACAGGCAATCGCTTCCTGGGCTAAAGGAGCAGTTGGTAGTGTTGCTGCTAATAAAATCATGAATGGGTACCCGGATGGAACCTTCAAACCGGCTACTAACATTACGCGCGCAGAGTCTGTTGTAACGCTCGATAAAGCGATGGGTGCGAAAGGAACAGATTCGCCGGTAGCGTCACAAGCACCAGGCAAAACGTATGACAAGGCAGGTACATATGGGGCATCAGCAGGCAAAACAGACACCATTCAAGGTGATGTAATTATCAGTGCAGCTGATGTGAAGCTTCAGAATACAGTGATCGATGGTAACTTGCTCATCGCGGAATCGGTCGGTAGCGGCAATGTATATCTGAATAATGTGACAGTGAAAGGTACAACCACTGTTAAAGGCGGAGGATCGAACTCCATCTATGCCGCTGATTCCACGCTAGGCAAAGTTGTCGTGAATAAGAACGATGTGCATCTGGTGGCATCCGGTACGACAGCAGCAAGCTCAGTTGTCGTGCAATCAGGTGCGAAGATCGAACAGGGCAGCCTGTCTTCATCTGCGAAAGGATTCGGTACGATCTCGATTGCTGCGGTATCTAGCGGAACTGTAAAGCTAGTTGGTAATTTTGATAGTGTAACAGTAGACGGCAAAGCATCAATTGAGCTTTCGAACGGGAAAGTAGACAGTCTGGATGTAAGCAAGGGTGCAGAGGGTGCTTCCCTTACTGTAATGTCTGATGCAAACGTGAAGAATCTTACTGTAAATGATGCATCTAAGGTGTACGGTTCTGGTAAGATCGAGAACGCCAAGGTAAATGTAAACGGCGTATCATTTGCGACTCGTCCAACTAACGTACAAACTGCTTCAGGTGTAACAGTTTCTATTTCGTCCTCAAATGGCGGCGGTGGTGGTGGCGGTGGTTCCTCTACTACTACTACTAAAAAATCATATACTAACGGGGCAATCATTAATGTAAACGATCTGTCTGGCATTACGAGTATAGAGATTACGAGTGGAACGGTTACTTTGAATGGAATAATCCCAGCTGGTAAGACGGTTACGGTAAAAGCAAGTGCTACACTCACCGGTACTGGTACAATCAACGGTAATTTGATCTTAGAAAATACAGGGACAACGCTTCACGGAATTACAGTTAATGGTACAACAACGATTCAATAAAAAATAATTGGATAAGAAGAGGAGGAACGATTGATGAGCAAGAAGAAACAGGGGAAACTTCCCGCTTTAGCAGTTCTGTCTACAATGGCGTTTGCTGGTTTGTTTATGTCATCTGCACAAGCGGCAACGATTGACAACGCACAATTGAGAGATGTAACGATTGCATCTACAGCTAATAACGCAACGATTAATTTTAATGGAACGACATCTGTAACTGGAAACGTGCAGGTAAATGCCCAAGCAACGTTAGGTGGGAACAGTATTAATCCACTTCAGAATGCTAATGTTGTGCTGAACACAACAAGCCTGACGGCAAACATTCCACTTGGAAATAATGTAACGGCTACACAACAAGTTACAGTCGGTGGAAGTCAGGGAGGTCCAAACGTTATAGTTAAAACGGCAGCACCAGCTGCAGACAAGATTACAGTTACGAATAACAACAGCCCAGCTAGTGATACAGTGGTAGTTACAGGATTGACCAGTGGCGACATAATCAAAGTTTACAACGGTGCCACAGGAGGAAGTTCAATCGGAACGGCTACAGCTGGAAGTAATGGGACTGCAACTATAACCATTCAACAGCTTGGAACTGCTACGGGTAGTGTATGGGTAACACGTAAACAAGGCAATTATGAGGAAAGCGCACGAGTAGAAAAAGCGTATAGTGCTGAAAATAGCCTTACTAATGCTGTAACAGCTGTGGAAGGGAAAATTGATGCACTGCCAGCAGTAACAGCACTAGTATTGGCAGACAAAACAGCAGTCAATGAAGCGAAAGCAGCTTATGATACGCTGACAATTGAGCAAAAAGCTCAAGTAGCAGCTGGTAAAGTAACGAAACTGAATGATGCGGTAGCTAAGATTGCAGCTCTGGAAGCAACAACAGCAGATCAAGCAACGGCGGCCCCAGTGAAAGAAAGTATTGCGGCATTACCTGCAAAAGCAGAGGTAACGCTAAATGACAAACCAGCAGTGACAAGTGCACGGGCAGCGTACACTGCGTTAACAGCGACACAAAAAGCCCTGGTGGGAGACATCACGAAGTTGACTGATGCAGAAGAAGCGATTGCGACTCTGGAAGCAACAACAGCAGATCAAGCAGCAGCGGCCCCAGTGAAAGAAAGTATTGCGGCATTACCTGCAAAAGCAGAGGTAAAGCTAAATGACAAACCAGCAGTGACAAGTGCACGAGCAGCGTACACGGCATTAACCAATGCACAAAAAGCTCTAGTGGGAGACATCACGAAGCTGGCTGATGCAGAAGCAGCGATTGCGGCTTTGGAAGCAGCAGCAGTAGATCAAGCAGCAGCGGCCCCAGTGAAAGAAAGTATTGCGGCATTACCTGCAAAAGCGGATGTAACTCTAGCTAACAAAACGGCAGTGACAAATGCACGAGCAGCGTACATGGCATTAACCAATGCACAAAAAGCTCTAGTGGGAGACATCACGAAGCTGACTGATGCAGAAGCAGCGATTGCGGCTTTGGAAGCAGCAGCAGTAGATCAAGCAGCAGCGGCCCTAGTGAAAGCAAGTATTGCGGCATTATCTGCAAAAGCAGAGGTAACGCTAAATGACAAACCAGCAGTGACAAGTGCACGGGCAGCGTACACTGCGTTAACAGCGACACAAAAAGCTCTGGTGGGAGACATCACGAAGCTGGCTGATGCAGAAGCAGCGATTGCGGCTTTGGAAGCAGCAGCAGCAGTAGATCAAGCAACGGCGGCCCTAGTGAAAGAAAGTATTGCGGCATTACCTGCAAAAGCAGAGGTAACGCTAAATGACAAACCAGCAGTGACAAGTGCACGAGCAGCGTACACGGCATTAACCAATGCACAAAAAGCTCTAGTGGGAGACATCACGAAGCTGGCTGATGCAGAAGCAGCGATTGCGGCTTTGGAAGCAGCAGCAGTAGATCAAGCAGCAGCGGATCCAGTGAAAGTAAGTATTGCGGCATTACCTGCAAAAGCGGATGTAACTCTAGCTAACAAAACGGCAGTGACAAATGCACGAGCAGCGTACACTGCGTTAACAGCGACACAAAAAGCTCTAGTGGGAGACATCACGAAGCTGACTGATGCAGAAGCAGCGATTGCGGCTTTGGAAGCAGCAGCAGCAGTAGATCAAGCAGCAGCGGCCCTAGTGAAAGAAAGTATTGCGGCATTATCTGCAAAAGCGGATGTAACTCTAGCTAACAAAACGGCAGTGACAAATGCACGAGCAGCGTACATGGCATTAACCAATGCACAAAAAGCTCTAGTGGGAGACATCACGAAGCTGACTGATGCAGAAGCAGCGATTGCAGCTCTGGAAGCAGCAGCGGCGCTAAATGACAACAAAATCACTGAAGCAAATCAAGCGCTAGCTGCACACACAGAAGGAACAGGTGTAGATCAAGCAGCGAAAGCAGACCGTGATGCACTGGGGGCGGCAATCGCAACAGCGCAAGGTGTATACGATGCGCGTGCTACAAAAACAGCAGCAGAGTTGAGCGCTGCAACAGCATCATTAAATGATGCTTTAACCACATTTAATGATGCAGTAATTACAGAAGCAGAAGCAACACCTACCACTCTTACAATTGACAATAAAAATGCTGGTTCTACAGCAAATACAACTATCACGTTAGACAATGCTACAGGTGAAACGCTTAATCTTGTAGGTGAAGATGATGAAATAGCGACTGTCTCTGTAGATAATGATACAGGTGAAGTTACTGTAACAAGTGTTGACGACGGAACATATACACTTACCGTTCAAGTTATGAAGGGTGGTAAAGTTGTAAGAACTGTCGATGTGACTGTGACGGTTTCTAATCAAATTCTTTTATAAAAATGAAACGAAACGTTACTTCATAAGCTCATACTCCCAGTATGAGCGAAAGAGGTGGAGACTAAACCCCGTGGTATGACTTCGTAGATTCGAAGCCCTCCACGGGGTTTTCTTTGAACTGGGATATCCCACTGAATGGATTTACTCGTGGACAGGTGGTAGGGTCGGCAGTCGATAGTACTATCCAGCAATATTGTAATGATCATGGAATAAACCTTGGCAATCGACCAATGGCTGCCATGGGGTTTGGGGATACGTTCTTCATCTCAACCTTTAAGATAGGTTCGAATGCGGCCATTACATTGGGCGGTAACGATTGGTCCTTCTTTTTCCCAACTAGTCACTTCACGGGTATAGATGAAGACCGCTTAAAAAATCGAACCTTTACTGTTAGTGATGGGGTAAATACGGCAACTGTATTATTGGAATGGCAGTACCTAGATATGGATGATTTGATTGGTGATATTAATGACCAATTAAGTAACGCCTCTGTATCTGCCTCGGCAGTTAAAGTGAATGAAAATCAGTTTAAAATTATCGCGACATTGGCTAAAGTCAAGCTTACCATTGGAGGGGCAAACAAAGACCAATTTTTTGATGTCTTCCAGACTCAGTAAGTTTACTTGATTTCTCTGTACTGATGACATTATATAAGTACTGTCGTGAGTGATATGTGGGCAAAGTCCTTGATAAATGAGGATTTTGCTCTTCTGCCGAAATGGTGAGAAAATTGTTAAGAAACTACAAATTCTTCAATCGAGGGACACAAAAACACAGTAATACAAATAAGAGGGACGACAGCCTGATAGCAGGGTGTCGTCCCTCTTTGTATTCACGGCATCAGGCGGATAGAAAGAAGTGGTAACTGGTTATGAGAGGAATCTAGTTTTTGAGTTTGCTACTTAAGACGGCAACTTCCGCTTCCAGTTCGTCTACTCGGTCGGTCGTCCGGTTTAGACGAAAGTCCATGCGTTCCAGGCGATGCATGCTGTGCACCACTTCATCGAGTTTCTCCGTAGCAGACGTAACCTCTAGCCGAATTGCTTCTACAGCAGGGGCCAATTCACTGTTGTGTGCGGTCTGGTTCTTCACAATGCGGATCTCGTCTTTAACTGTGAAGATTTCATTTTTCATCGTGTGGATCTCGTCTGTAACAGTAGTGAACTGCTCGTTCATACCGTTTTCTAACGTATCCATGCGTTGATCCAGTTTTCGCACATCGCCTTGCAACCCTTTTACATCATCTTGTAGTCCCTTGACCTCGCCTTGTAGTCCTTTTACTTCACTTTGCAGACCTTTCACGTCACTCTGAATGTCTTGTACGACGGACAGGATTATATTTAACTTTTCCTCCATAACCAGCTTCCTTTCTTATTTTTTTCTTGTGTCTCTCTATTGTATCATCATTACGGCATCACACGGATAATCTCTTTGGCCCCATGTTCATTCACATGATTGGCATCCCGGAAATAGGCATCCTCAAGCGTCGGTGGAATCACGGTGAATGAAGCGCCAGCCTGTGTTGCCTCCGTTTGCATACGTGCCCGGAACGCTGCCTGCTGCTGTCCGTACGTTGCTTTCATTACTTGTTCAAAAGCCTGCGTGCGCGGCAGTTGAACGATCGTTATCTGTACCCCTCGTTTCGCCAGTTTTCCGACTAGCTTATGAAAGGCGTTCGCCTGTGGTCCATCCAGACGATAGTCCTTCATCCAGCGGTCGGCTACAATCCTGGCATACGCAGGGCCAAGGTGAGCGGGTTCGCGACCTGGAACTGGCGGCAAGCCCCAACGGTACTCGTACTTGTCACGTGGCTCTTGTGGTAGTTTCCCGTCCCACCACTGCTTCGCAAGCTGTGTCCACACATCACGCAGCCCGTACGCATACAACAGCTGTCCAAATACAAGATCAGCCTTGTCTGCCACATGCGGAGCCCCCATTCGCTCAGACAGGGTAGCGAAGTAGCGGAATTTTGCATCGGACTTTATATCGACGCTGTTTACCTGGTGCTCGTTAACTGCTATGATCACGCGTTTCAGATTCGGCAGCTTGTCTGCTGCTTCTTCATATAGGTGTAACATATCAACGGCCTTGCCGCCGCTTACACTCAGATTGAAAATCTCATCTGGCGCTACCCCGTAGTGCGCCGCAAGCAACGGGGGGCGAAGTGCATCCATACTTTGCGAGTCGCCAAGGATCAGGACTTTAATGCGATCCGGGTTTTGCCGGGCGAGTCGCTCCTGCACATTCGCAATCTGGCCGAGGAAACTGGCCGGACTTGTGCCGTACAGTGCCGGATTGCGGAATAAGAAAAGTTCAGCCAGCAAAAGGAACACAACTCCCCATAAGAAACCGCGTACAACCCGGCGTTTTCGAGTTGGATGATTAGAACTGGAAATAGATGAAATCATGTTTTTCCCCTTTAATCATAGCAATTATAAGTAGGACAACCCCGGCATACACAAGCCCGCGCACGGGAGCGGGGACGAAGCGATGCCACGTTGCTGCAATGACCCTTTCATGCTTGCGGAATCCGTATTCGAGCAGATGCACCCCATATAAGATCACAGCAAGCGTGAGTGGAGCAGACTGGGCGCTCGCCTGTGTGATCAGGCTGGATAAACCGTCAGAAGGCGTGAACATCGTTTTTACGTAGACGAGTGCGCTCGCTACACTATCCGCTCGGAAGAACACCCATGTAATCATAGTTAGATGGAAAAAGACAAAGACGGCACATACATGATACAGGGCCGAAATAAGACGCTCGACCGCAGCCGGAACAGCAGGCACGCGGGCAAGCAGACGACGCAGTGCAGTCGCATACCATTTATGGGCGATAGATAGCAATCCGTGTAGTGCCCCCCAGATGACAAATGTCCACATCGCTCCATGCCACAGGCCGGAGATGAGCATCGCGGCGAGCAGGTTCACATCCTGACGGACACGCCCTTTGCGCGAACCGCCGAGTGGAATGTAAATATAATCCCGTATCCAACTCGATAGCGTAATATGCCAGCGCCGCCAGAACTCGGTGGCACTCGCACTGATGTAAGGGCTCATGAAGTTCATCGGCAGTCGATAGCCGAACAAATAGCCGAACCCGACTGCCATATCACTGTAGGCGGAGAAGTCTGCGTAGATCTGGAATCCGAACAAGTACGCCCCAATCCAGGCTTCCATCGTCGTTAATTGCCCTGGATTATGGAAGTACGGCAGCACCATGGGAGCGAGTTGGTCGGCGATCATAATTTTCTTGGCGAGCCCCCATATAATGAGATAGACGCCGTACTTGAAGTCAGCTGTGCTGACGGGAAGAGAAGTCGTACGTTCGACTTGCGGCATGAATTCCTGCCCACGCATGATCGGCCCTGCAAGCTGATGGGGAAAGAATGAGATGAACACCCAGAACCTCAAGAACGAGTGAGCCGGTTCTGTACGTTCCTTATATACATCCACCAGATAGGCAATGAGTTGGAACGTATAGAAGGAAATCCCGATGGGCAGCACGATGCGTGTCCAGAAACTGTCCGGCGTGACAAATGTCAGGCCAGATAAAGATTCCAGATTATGAATGATGAACATCGAGTATTTAAAGAATGCCAGGTTGGTGACATTCAGGCTAATGCCAAGTACAAGCCACAGCCGTGCCCGGCCACGGCGTATCTGACGCGCCAGTACGTATGACAAAAACGATACACTGAGGAACAGGGCTAGGAATCCCCAGCTCGCTGCGCCGTAGAACAAGCAGCTAGCGACCGCCAGTATGCCAAGCCGCGCTGGACGAAACAGATGATAGGCCAGAAACGTAAGTACGAATAAGAAGAAAAATTCTGGTGTATGAAAAAGCATGATGATCCTTTCTTTTATAAGCTCATGTCTGTCATTTCAAACACAAATATTGTATCATACTGTGCGCAGGAGCATACAGAATTGCGCACGGAAAAAGGATAGGACACCTGGTTGTCGAACCAGTATACAGGGAGAGTTGAAACCAGAGAGGAAGTTGACGAATTACGTGATGAGAAAACGAGTCGCTACGACGGCGTTAGCAGGCGCGATTATATGGACAGCAGCGTTTGGCACGGCTCCGGTATGGGCACAAGATGTGACGGCGAACGCCTACACAGAGCAGGAAGCGCGTATTCATGAAGTGCTCCAGAAAATATTGAATGGTCACGTTAACAATAATTTGGATATAAAGAAACTGACAGATGGAGCGATTCGGGGCATCGTAGCAGAGACGGGTGACCCGTACACCGCATACTTTACGGATGATGAGTTTACGAATTTCATTGGAGAAGTGGAAGGTCAATTCTCCGGGATCGGGATTTATGTGGCGCAGCGTAATCAGTCATTTTTTGTGGATAGTGTGGTCACAGACTCCCCGGCCAGCAAAGCCGACTTGCGTTCCGGTGATGAGATTGTTGTCATAAATGGTCAGAAGATCGCTGGGAAGACAATTGATGAAGTAACGGAAGAGATGAAAGGACAGTCAGGCACTCAGGTAGAATTACAGGTGCGTCGCCACAATCAGTTGATTACGAAAATCGTGAAGCGAGAAGATATGCAGACATCTCCGGTAGACAGCATCATGCTCGATGGCAAAATCGGGTACATGACGCTCTATACGTTTTCATATAATATCGCCGATGTGTTCAAAGAGCAGCTGGCGCGCTTGCAGAAAGACGGCATGAAAAGCTTGATTATCGACTTGCGCGATAACCCGGGTGGCCATATTGAAGGGGCGATCGACATTGCGGATTTGTTTGTTGAGCATGGAACATTGGTCAACATGGTCAGTCGCAGCGGGAAGAAACTTTCAATTCCAGCTACAGGCAAAGGAACAGCGATCCCCATGGTCGTCCTGGTGAATGGCAATACAGCCAGCGCATCCGAAATTTTGACCGGGGCACTTCAAGATCATGGAGCGGCCCGTATTATGGGAACCAAAACATTCGGCAAAGGTACTGTGCAGGAGATTACGCCGCTTGATAAGGGTGGTGTGCTGAAAATGACAGTAGAGGAATATTTCTCTCCGAATATGCACAAGATCAACGGCATCGGCCTCGTACCGGACGATGTGGTGCAGAATCCGAATGAGCAGGTCGTGAAGGCCATTACATATCTTACAGGGGCTACCTCACTGCATCTGTTCGCAGATGGAAAAGTAAGCTTCAGCGGATTTCCGCCTGCAGTGACCCCGTTCGCCAAGCAAGTCAATGGACGCTGGTACATAGCACTGCGTCCATTCGCACAGGCATACGGCTATCGGATCAGCTGGGATGGTGCAAAGCAGCAGGCCGCACTCCGTATTGGAGAAACCGAGCGCAAATACGCCGTGCAGGGCAATCCACATGTACGCAGTGAGAACGGAATGACCTGGGTAGCGCTTGATCAGCTGGATCGAGACTTTACTGCGATTAGCCTGGAGAAAAAAGAAGCAGAATTGCTTGTTCATATAAAGTAGATAGAAAAACACGACCTTTGTAAGACATAAGCGTATAACTTAACAGAAAAAACAAAGGGAGGAAGTAATTGTGAATAAATGGGGATACGGAATTACCGGAGCGGCAATAGCCTTTACTGTCGGACTCGTATCGGTCGGGACAGCGGCACCAACTGAGCCGGGAACAGAAGGAGATCCCGTTGTAACGCGCAGCTATGTGGAGCAGGTGCGTCAAGAGTTAGTCAAACTCATTCAGGCAGCACCGCAGCAGCCTTCCTCACCCACTTCGACAGGTAGTACGACATCATACACCGTAGAGAAAGTGACGGCAGGCAAAACCATTACGGGAATGGAAGGCACAGAATTCATTGTGCGCACCGGACAGGTTAAAGCGGTGACGCCGGGTGAGGACTATACCATCCCGGACTTGACGAGTGGGACAAGTATGCCGGATGGCGAAGCCGTGCCGCATGATCATCTGCTACTTATTCCGCGTGCGGACGGACGCGGTCTTACGGTAACAAGTGGCAAAGCAGACATTATCGTGCGTGGCGACTACAAGGTCCAATAGAATGATTGACAGTTAAATAAAAATAAGATATATTCGTTTAGAATGAAGACCCTATATCCCGAGAAGGTGGAGGGACTGGCCCGATGAAACCCGGCAACCTCATTGCCGCATATGGCGGTGAACGGTGCTAACCAGCAGAAGGCATGATTTTTTATGCTGTTTCTGGAAGATAAAGGGCAAAGATTGAGTAAAAATCAACCCTTTTCCAGATGCCAGGCAATTGGAAAAGGTTTTTTACTGCTTTGCAAAATGGGTTCGGGAAGGGACCATCAAATAAAATAAAAGCAACTAAAAGGAGGTCGTGAACATGGCGCCTAAAAAAGGTCGTTATCTCTTCACATCTGAATCCGTAACAGAAGGACATCCGGATAAGATTTGTGACCAGGTTTCCGATGCAATTCTTGATGCAATTCTTGAAAAAGACGCAAATGCCCGCGTAGCGGCTGAAACATCTGTTACGACAGGTATGGTGCTCGTAGCAGGCGAGATTACAACAAGCTGCTATGTAGACATCCCAAAAGTCGTGCGTGAGACGATCCGTGAGATCGGTTACACACGTGCGAAATACGGTTTTGACGCGGACACATGCGCGGTGCTTACATCTATTGACGAACAGTCTCCAGATATTGCACAAGGTGTCGATCAGGCACTGGAAGCGCGTGAAGGCCAGATGACAGATGAACAAATCGAAGCAATCGGTGCAGGGGATCAGGGCCTGATGTTCGGGTTTGCGTGCAATGAAACACCTGAACTCATGCCGCTTCCGATCTCGTTGTCTCATCAACTGTCCCGCCGCTTAGCGGAAGTCCGCAAGAACGGTACACTCGCGTACCTTCGCCCGGATGGTAAAACACAAGTAACGGTGGAATACGAAGGAGATAAGCCGGTTCGTGTTGACACAATCGTTATCTCGACGCAACATGACCCAGCTGCAACGCTTGAGCAGATCCAAAAAGATCTGAAAGAGCACGTCATCGCTCCGATTGTTTCCGCAGACTTGCTTGATGAGAATACAAAATACTTCATCAACCCGACAGGCCGTTTCGTAATTGGCGGACCGCAGGGGGATGCGGGTCTTACAGGCCGCAAAATCATCGTGGACACATACGGTGGATACGCTCGCCACGGCGGCGGTGCATTCTCCGGTAAAGATCCGACGAAAGTTGACCGTTCTGGTGCATATGCAGCACGCTATGTTGCGAAAAACATCGTAGCAGCTGGTCTTGCAGACAAGTGTGAGGTACAAGTGGCATATGCAATCGGGGTTGCACAGCCTGTATCCATCAATGTTGATACATTTGGCACAGGTAAAGTAGAAGAAGAAGTTCTCGTTGAGCTTGTTCGCAAAAACTTCGATCTTCGCCCGGCTGGTATCATCAAGGCACTCGACCTTCGCCGCCCGATCTACCGCAATACAGCGGCATATGGACACTTTGGCCGAAATGATCTGAATGTTCCATGGGAAAATACAGATAAAGCCGAAATCCTCAAAAAAGAAGCAGCTGAGTTTACGACAAACTAAAATATACAAACCAAAAGACCCATCACTGTAATAGTGTATGGGTCTTGTTTTGTTTGCGTGGGATGAATGATACAATGTATTGAAGGATTTTACCCGTATCCTGTTGAAACAGTGAGAACAGGAGGGGCTTAATGGCTAGCGATGTGGAAAGGGGATTTCAATGAGCGAGGCAAATATCGACATTCAGCTTTTGGACGATGTGATGAATAAGACGGTAGTTTCCGTAGAGGAAAGCAAAGAGAAAATCTTTGAAATCGCGGAAAATGCTCATAAAGAAAACAACTTCATCACCCTCGAACTTGAAACGCTGCGCAACGAAATCGATCTCGTCATTACACAAACGGACGAGTTGGAATGGAAAGCGAAGCAAGCGCGGCAACGCCTGGCTAACATCAGTCGCGGCTTTAAACGGTATAGTGAGCTTGAGATCCGTGAAGCGTATGAGATGGCTAGCCAGATGCAGATCCAGCTTTCTCTTTCCCGTGATAAGGAAAAGCATCTTCGCGAGCGGCGGGATGAACTTGAGCGCCGCCACCGTAATATCCTAAACACCATTGAAAAATCAGAGAATCTGATTTCCCAGATGGGCATTGTGCTTAATTACCTGCAGGGTGACTTGCGCAAGGTAGGGATTGCCCTCGAATCCGCCCATCATCATCAATTACTGGGCATCCAGATTATTCAGGCACAGGAAGAGGAGCGTAAGCGTGTAGCCCGGGATATTCATGATGGCCCCGCCCAGTCGATGGCGAATGTGGCGCTGCGCAGTGAAATTGTAGAAAAAATGCTAAATCAGAACCGGATTGATGAAGCAAAAGTGGAACTCCGGTTATTAAAAGAGCTGACAAGGGCAAGTCTGGTAGATGTACGCAAGATTATTTTTGATCTGCGACCAATGGCCCTAGATGACCTTGGTCTCACTCCTACCCTGAGAAAGTACCTCGAAGAATATGAGAAGCGGCATCACATTGAAACTAAACTCACTCTCTTAAGTCCTGAACGCCGCCTGCAAAGTTCGATTGAAGTGGCGGTGTTCCGGTTGATTCAGGAGTCGCTTAACAATACAGCCAAGCATGCAAACGCGAAGCAGGTAGAAGTAAAACTTGAGTTCAAGCCAAACAAGGTGCTCTTTATGGTAGCGGACAATGGCATTGGATTTGAGAAGCAGGCCAAAGGAGAGCGACCACAGTTTGGCATTATGGGCATGCAGGAGCGTGTCAAATTATTGCAGGGTACGATGAAGATCGAATCGAAGCCAGGGAAAGGCACCATACTGTTTTTCGGAATTCCCCTTCGTATCGAAGAAAACACGAAAGCTGGAGGTAGTGAAAAATGACAGACCAAAATATTTCAATCTTACTTGTAGATGACCACAAACTGTTTCGGGAAGGCGTGAAGCGTATTCTCGAGATGGAAGAGCACTTCACGATTGTAGGAGAAGCATCGGATGGAGAAGAAGCGTGCGAGATGGCAGCGAACCTCCAGGCGGACGTTATTTTGATGGACATTAACATGCCGAAGATGACAGGTGTACAAGCTACACAGCGTATCAAGGAGCGTGCGCCCGAATCCCGCATTATTATTTTGTCGATTCATGACGATGAGAACTACGTGTACAAATCCCTTCGCTCCGGTGCTGCCGGCTATTTGTTGAAGGAGATGGATTCGGATGCGCTGATCGAAGCGATCAATGCAGTAGCGAACGGCGAATCGTACGTTCACCCGAAAGTCACCGGGAAACTCATTACTGAATTCCGTCGCCTGAGCACGATTGAGCACAGCCACGAAGAAAATGTGCTTTTAAGTGATATTAGTGATCTTGGCGGCAGCGAGAAGGAAAGTAATATTCTTGCGTTAACGCCTCGCGAGCGTGAAGTGCTGCAGCTCATGGCAGAAGGCAAGAGCAACCGCGTGATTGGGGAAGAATTGTTCATTAGTGAGAAGACAGTTAAGAACCACGTTAGCAGCATCCTGCAGAAGTTAGATGTACAGGACCGCACGCAGGCCGTTGTCATGTCGATCAAAAACGGCTGGGTGAAGCTCTCCTAATTTTCCTGTTTTTACTCGTATGTCCTGTCACTCCTCCCTTTTATTTCGCATATATATGGAATAAAGGAGGGGAGTGCAATGGGGCCTGGAATGATACTGGCTGTTACAGCTGCGGTGTACCTCATTGTCACCTGGCTATTGCGTTGGGGTGTGAACTGGCTTCTTGGCAGTGCGCCGGTGGAAGCCGAATGTCTTACTGGGCCACATGCGGCGTTTAACATGTGTGCGCCTATGGATCAAGTGGAATATGCAGCGTATTATACGGCATGGTACTCTCTGATAGAAGGAATTCCGGCTGTGCTGTATGTAGTAAGGGGTCTGGCAGAGGAGGAAGCGGATCAGCAGTTGCTTGAGCATGCGCTTTGCCGCTGGCCTAATTTACTGGTTGTTCAAGAATAATTTTATATACATGACAAAAAGCGAGGGGAATCGATTCCCTTCGCTTTTTGTATAGGACATAAGTGATCAGCGCAGCAGGACAAATGCAAGTGTTGCGAGTAGCGTATAGCCAAGCAGAACAGCGCTAGTCATCTGTATGAGAGATAGTTTTTTGCGTACAGGAGAAGCTGTATGTGCACGTGTGCGAGCTTCTATATGCTCCTTTTGCTGTCTACGCCGTGCAAGCAGAATCTTCGCACCAACAGCAGGCTCAAAGCAGGGATCAGCCAGGACAGCCCGATCATAGTAATCGGCTGCTTTGCGCCAGAATCCCTGCTTTTCATACTGGCGTCCGAGTTCATACAATGCTCGTACATGGGTGCGGTTTGCTCGCAGTAGTTTTTCGTAATAGGCTGGATCACTTGTGTTAATGTACGTCGCATTCGCATGGCCCGGAAACAACCGTTTGGTTCGCTCGTAGAATTTTTCCCGCGTGTGGGAAGGGTAGGAGCGTTTAGGTACGGTATGTATATTCATGACGGTCACCTCTTTGCCCTCATTGTTGCCAGAAACACCATCCGACAAACCCGTGCGCAGAAAAGAAGAAAAATGTAAAAAAAATACAAAAATAAAAAAGGAATATAGAAAATTCTGTCGAAATCATAGATACAGAGTTGGAAGACAGCACCGGAAAAATTCAGAATGAGTATAAGGAGGGCTATGTATGTTAAAAAATTCACATGTTGAATATGTGCAGGAGGATGGAGCCGTTCAGCTTCCGGGGGAAGTGATGGCGAGAAGCGGAATTGGCCCCAATGATTCAATTGTCATATTGGTAACGCAGGATGGGGAGATTGTCCTGCAGAAGTGTGCAAATCGCGAGACGGACAGAGGCGGGCTGGAACAGGAAGCGGAAGTGAGACCGATGATCGCGGAAGAAGATGAATCATACGGGATCGAGAAATGCAAAAAAGCCAGGTAGTACATGCCATGAAAGAAGTGTGTGCCTGGCTTGAGGGCCGGGCTTTGCTAGAAGAGGAAGTGAGCTGGCTATTTCAAAGTAAACTGCCTGGATGGGAGCCGGAGAATGTCCTTGCTTTCATGGAGCAGCAAGGAAGTCTGGAGAAATATAGAGGGATTGAGCAGCTGGGGGAGGGAGAAGAGACAATCTTCTCCTTTTTTTCTTCCCTCCGCCGCTGGATCGGATTGGCCCCGCCTGTGCGGTATCGCTGTCGCCGCTGTGGCGCAACGGGTACAGATATTGTACTGGTGTCGTGTGCGCGTTGCGGGCAGGATGACTGTCCGTACTGCCGTCGCTGTATCGGGATGGGACGCAGTCTAGGATGTACGCCATATTATACGATTCCTTCATTCTCGTCTGCTTCAAAAACAGTGCGGCCTGTGCTTGATGCTCGGCACATTCTCGACCAGTATCCGACGCTCACAACAGCACAGAGAGCAGCAGCCGAGGCGATGCTTCATTTTCGCAGGGAAGAGGAGGGAGCTGATGAGTTCCTCGTCTGGGCGGTGTGCGGAGCGGGCAAGACAGAGGTTATGTTTCCGATTGTATACGAAGCTCTGGCTTGTGGCGGTCATGTATTGTGGGCGACCCCACGTCGGGATGTCGTGCTGGAGCTTGCACCGCGCCTGGCGCAAGCCTTCCCGGATTCGCCGCTTTCGGTTCTGTATGGAGCATCCTCGGAAAAATGGAGTCGAGCCCCGCTTGTGTTGGCTACGACGCACCAGGCGCTCCGCTTCTATCAGCGGTTTGATCTGGTCATTATCGATGAAGTAGATGCTTTTCCTTACCATGGCGATCCCGTGCTGCCATTTGCTGTTAGGCGTGCCCGGCAATTGCCGGGCAAAACCGTATACTTGACCGCGACACCCCGAGATGAACATCGCAAAAGGCTTGTAAAACCGCACAGTGACACCGATTTTCTGCCCCATGTGAAAATCCCGATACGCTATCACGGGCATCCACTTCCGGTACCAGGCAATTGCCGGGCAAGCCAATTAAACGATCGTTTAAGACAGAAAAGGCCGATTCCTGAGCTGCTTTCTTTTTTGAAACAGGTGGCAGAACGAGAGGGACAGGCGTTTCTCTTCGTCGCATCCATTGCCAGGCTTCCGGTACTACATCATTACATCGAACAGCTTGCGCCCGAGTGGCGAGGAAAAGTAGAAACGGTACATGCAGCTGACCCGGATCGAGAGATAAAAGTAAAGGCGATGCGGGAAGGGAGCATTCGCCTTCTGCTTACGACAACGATCATGGAGCGTGGGGTGACCATTGGCGGGGTGGATGTGCTCGTTGTACAGGCGGACGCCTCTCTGTTTGATGAAGCGGCTCTCGTTCAGATTGCCGGACGTGCGGGACGGTCGGCTGCTTGTCCGGATGGAATGGTTCTCTTTCTAGCAGAAGAGATTACGCCGGATATGAAAGCAGCGGTTCGCCATATTCAGGAGATGAATCAGCTTGCGGGAAGTGAGATGTGATGACGTTATGGCAGACGGCCCGGCGTTTCGTGCTAGATGTATTATTTCCACCGTTTCCGCCTTGCCTGTACTGCGGGCAGGAAGCGAACGAGAAGTCGTTTGCGGCGGGTACAGCATTTGTGTGTCAGGACTGCATGAGTGGTTTTATCCGGATAGAGGGGCCGATCTGTTCGGTATGCGGACGGCCCTGGATACAGGGAGAAATCTGCCGGGACTGTGTGCGTCGGACGCACCAGGCGTTTTGTCAATCGCGCAGCGCTGTGACGTATAACGAGAAGGCGAAGGAATGGCTCGCCCGGTACAAATATCGCGGCGATCGAGTGCTCGCGCCGGTGTTAGCAGAGCTCTTGTATGAGGTATGGCAAAGAGAGTACGCTTCTCTCTCCATTGATGTAATTGCATACATGCCGCTTCATGAAGATCGATTGATGGAGAGGACATTTAATCAAGCAGAGGAGCTTGCTCGCTTGCTGGGAGAACGGGTTAGAATTCCGGTTTGTGGCCTGCTTGTCCGGACAAGAGCGACCGAGAAGCAGAGCATGAAAGGACGGGGCGATCGACTGGCTGCGCTGCAGCATATTTTTGCTCCGGCGGCTGTTGCGCGTTCATTTAGGCGTGTTCTCCTTGTGGATGATGTGTATACAACGGGAAGCAGCATGCAGGCGGCGGCACAGGTGATTCGACAGCAATGGTCGCAGGCAGAGGTATATGGGATAACCTGGGCACGGTAAGTAGAGAATAAAAGGGGCAGTCTGCGCACATCAATCTTGATATAAAAACTATCAATATATTGTAAATGAGGAGACTGTCCGCTACAATAAAATAAGAAATCACAGTCTAACCACTATGGAGGGATGTACCATGGCAACAGAACGTCAAGGAGCAATCACATTTAAAGGAAACCCGGTTACTCTGCTTGGTCCGGAAATTAAAGCAGGAGACAAAGCACCTGACTTCACAGTGCTGGCTGCAGGTCTTAAACCGTATTCACTGAATAACGGCACAGGCAAAGTCCGCCTCATTAGTGTTGTACCATCTATTGACACAGGCGTATGCGATACACAGACGCGTCGATTCAACGAAGAAGCAGCGAAGCTTGCAAACGTAGAAGTACTTACTGTAAGCGTAGACCTTCCGTTCGCACAGGGACGCTGGTGCGGAGCAGCGGGCATTGAGAACGTAACCATGCTGTCTGACCACCGCGACCTGTCGTTTGGCCAAGCATTCGGCGTAGCGATTAAAGAACTGCGCTTGCTTGCTCGTGCGATTTTTGTGCTGGATGCGGAAAATAACGTTACATACGTCGAGTATGTGTCCGAAGCAACGAATCATCCAGACTATGAGAAAGCTGTTGCAGCGGCAAAAGAAGCAGCAGCAAACTAAAAAATAGGACTCACTTCCTCATGTTTTTGCAGTACAATGGTTATAAAACTTGTGCGCATACGGGGGAGGAAAGTCTTGTGTCATTAAATGTTGAAAATTGCGTTCGTTGTGGCAGTCTATTTCGCCGGGTTCGCCAGCCACTTTGTCCGAACTGCCTGAAGAAAATCGACGAGGAATACGAGAAGTGCTACAAGTTTATACGCAAGAAAGAAAACCGGGCTTGCAACGTTCATGAACTGAGTGAAGGAACGGGTGTTTCGCTTCAGCAGATCACGACGTTTATTCTAGAAGGCAGGCTTTCGATTGATAACAATCCGAATATTGAATATGCCTGCAAGAGTTGCGGGGGTCCGACCCGTTCTGGCTCACTCTGTCAGAAGTGTGTAGGCAACATCAAAAAAATGGCTGGATACATGCAAGAAGACAAGCAGAGACAGGAGGAGCTTGTTGAAGAAGAACGCCGCAGTAAGTCCGGTTTTTATCAAGTTGGACGGGATGAACCGAGAAAAAGTTAAAACTTTGTGATAGAATTGCCGATTACTTTAGTAATAAGTAGTCGGCTTTCTTTATTTATTTATAGAGAGCGGATATCTCGGGGAGAATGGGAATAACGAGTATACATCCTATACGACTTATAAAGCAGAGGTGAATAAACATGAGGATTGAACGTCCGAACTCCGTACAACCGGTAAATCCATACCGCCAGCAGGAGCAGCGCCAGGAGGAAACACGTGCATACGGGAAGCGTGATCAGCTTGAGATTTCAAGTGAAGCACTTGAAATGCAGCGTGATCAGGAGACAGAAGCTGAGCGTGCCGCACGTATTGGTGAGTTAAAAGAGCAAGTCCAGGGGGGCACGTATCAGGTAGATGCGAAGCGGATAGCCGAAAAATTACTTCGTTACGAACTGTAAGAACAAGAAGACGGATGGTGAATGGATATGAGCGACATCTTGGATATTATTGAGATTTTGGAACGGTTGATTGCCGAGCATGAGCGCATGTTGAAGCTTGGCAATCATAAGAAAGAGGTACTGATCACGGGCAAGATTGATGAGCTGGCTCGCGTCGTACAGTTTGAAAGCCGCTGTATCAGCACCATCCAATCTCTTGAACTAGAGCGGGAGAGACAAATCTCGCTCTATTTAATGCAGCGGGGAATTCGCAAGGAAACGTGCTATTTAAGTGATCTCATCGAACTGGAGTCGAACTCGGATATCAAGCTGGAACTGGCGCGTTGTCAGATGCAGCTCGGTAATTTGGTGAAAGAGCTGCAGGAGCTAAATCACCTGAATCAGCGGTTAATTGAACAATCGTTGGAGTTTGTGAATATGTCACTGGAGGAGATGACAGCTCCTCCGGACGCACCGACTTATCAGAATACAAGAAAAAACATACACAATCCGTATAAAGCAACACGCGGATATTTTGATAGTAAAGCATAATTTTAAGTAAGAGAGGAGAGAACGTTTAGATGACATCTACATTTTCAGGATTAGAAATAGGGAAGCTTGGCCTGTTTGCTCAGCAGACAGCGTTAAATACGACGGGACATAACATCTCCAATGCCAACACGGAAGGCTATACAAGGCAACGGGTGAATATGGAGGCAATGCCAGCCTTCCCCTATCCGAGTGCGGTAAATAATCGTTCGGCAGGTCAGGTAGGAACTGGGGTGTGGGTCAGTAGCATCGAGCGATTGCGGACAGCGTTTCTTGATTTGCAGTTCCGGGGCGAGAATAAAAACGCTGGGGAATACGGGGCCCGTACAGATACGCTGGAAAAAATCGAGAATATTTTAAATGAGCCGACAGACAGTGGTCTGCAGAAGACGATGGATGACTTCTGGGGTGCCTGGCAGCAGCTTTCGGCTAATCCAAAGGATACATCTGCACGAGAAGTGGTGCGCCAGAAGGCGACGACGATGACGGAGTCGTTTGCTTTTATTCAGCGTGAAATGATACAACAGCAGAACAATGTGAATGAAGACATCGGTACAAAGACGACAGAGATTCAGGGATATCTGGATACCGTTGCAAAATTGAACGCGCAAATCAATGATATTGTTCCACACGGTTATACTCCGAATGACCTCTATGATCAGCGGGACCTGATTCTTGATAAGCTTTCGAAATCTATGGATATCGAAGTCAAGCCTGTTACGAACAATGGTAAAGATACCGGAATGGTAGATGTATATATTAAGGGAACCAATGTCAACCTTGTAAGTGAGAAGGCGGCGAGTGTGGTAAAAGCAGAAGCATCTACGGCTGCCCCACCAAATAATACGTTACGTGACGGCACAACCACGAAACTGGATATTAACATTTACTGTGCGACACTGCGTTCAGGGACTACACCACCTCAGGCACCAGATCAATCGAATTTAGCGACGTGGACTCCAGCTAATCCTAATTATCAATTCTCGGAAGGCGGCGAGTTGAAGGGATTACTGGCATCACGGGATACGATTCTACCAGACTACATGACGCGCATTAGTAATCTGGCTACTAAAATCGCAACAGAAGTAAATAAAGTCCATAAATCCGGTAAAGATCTGGATGGGAATCAGCAGGGGGGCGTAGATTATGCACCGACGATTACCCCGATACCGCCTTCTACAAAGTCCGCACTCCCGTTCTTTGTAAGCAAACAGGCGTACGAAACCGCTAAAGTAGCTTCTCCAACTAATCCTAATCCACACAATGACAATGATCCGACTACATGGAACTGGATGAACACCCCTCCGACGGGACCGGGGGATATGATCGTGAACCCGCTTATCATGAAGTCCGTCAACAAAATCGCAGCTTCTGATCCAAACTCAGGAACAGGGGATAACAAGACGGCACTAGCCATCTATGCACTAAAAGAACAAACAAACATGGTTTTCGGTGGTGCTGGTGGTGAAACTGGATCGTTTGATAGTTATACCCGTAGTATCATTTCTAAGCTTGGAAGTGAGACGCGGGAAGCACAGCGTATGAAAACGAATGTGGAGTCTCTTACGTCCGAAGTGGATAATCGTCGTCAATCGGTTTCAGGTGTTTCGCTTGACGAAGAGATGTCCAATATGATCAAGTTCCAGCATTCGTACAGTGCATGCGCTCGCACGATTACCGCTATGGACGAAATGTTGGATCAAATTATAAATAAGATGGGACTAGTAGGTAGATAGAGAGAATAGGAGGTTGATTGAGTTATGCGTGTTACCCAAAATATGCTAAATAATACGATGATGCGTAATCTGAACAATAGCCTAAACCGCATGGATAAGCTGCAGAATATGATGTCATCAGGCAAAAAAATCTCGAAGCCGTCTGACGATCCGGTTATTGCCAGTCGTGGCATGCTGTATCGCACGTCGATTGGAGAAAATGAACAGTTCAAGGAGAATACAGGGGCAGCAAACGATTGGATGACCGAAAGCGAAACAGCTGTAGGCGAAGTGGGAGATGTACTCTCGCGTGTAAAAGAGCTGATTACCCAGGCGTCTAACGATACGATTAATCAGGGTGACCGGGAGAAAATCCGCGATGAAATCATCCAGCTGCGCGACCATCTAGGCACAGTGGCAAATGCGACGTTGAATGGACGATATTTGTTTAACGGGACAAATACAGACCAGGCCCCATTTGCTAATGGTGTGTATGGCAGTACGAATAACGAGGATATCAATCTGGAAGTTTCACAAGGGATCAAGATGCCGATGAATGTGGATGGCATTCAGTTGTTTGGACAATCAAATCCAGGCGTTTCCAGTCTCACTGATTTCCAGTCTGCTTTGAGCCCGAGTGATAAAGCGGCTTATGACAAGGCAGGAGGAACCGATCTGTTTTCGATGATGAATACGCTCATCGAGAAGCTAAAACCATCGGAATATGCGACAGATCAGTATGGTCGAACTCTCGCTGCTGACGCAACTGGAAGACCGATATTTGATGCATCTGGAAAATCTGAATTGTATGATCCGAATGACCATTTACAAACGAAGCTGAAGAATGAATCGTTTGTGCGAGGGGCAGAGGGTCAGCTTCTGGCAGCGGATAAGAACGGAGATCCAATTCTTGATCTCACAGATCCCACAAACCCGACAGTAAAAGTATATGATCCTACTGCTACTACTCCAATGCAATGGCCATTAAAGAAAAATACGAGCGGAAGCAAACTTTTAGCATACGATAAAACTGATACAGCGGTTCCTAAAAGTATTGTCTTGTATGATCCAACAAGCACGAATCAAGTTCCACTTGTGGCGCCAGAAAACAAGATGGCTCCTGTTGCAGGAAAAGAATTATCCGGGTATCTCGATGTCATCCAGAAACATACAGACAACTTCCTGCAAGTACGAGCGGAGATCGGCTCCCGGATGAACCGTCTTCAACTCGTTCAGGATCGGCTCGATTCACAAAACGGGAACCTCAAAAACATGATGTCGAACGGCGAAGATGCAGACATGGCACAAGTCATCATGGATCTTCAGAACAACGAAAACGTGCACAAGGCAGCTCTTGCCGCTGGTTCACGCATCATTCAGCCAACACTCCTCGACTTTCTTCGCTAGGGGGGAATAGCTTGTGAATCTGGAGCGGCTTGATATTACACAGATGTTTACGAAGTTGTCCTGGGATGTCCAGCGTCCGACGTACACATTTGAACCTGCAAAAACGGACGTTCAAATTGAAAAAAGCCCGGCAGAAGTTATCATCAAGCGTACTCAACCGAGACTCATCATCGACCAAAGTCAATGCTGGGCCGACATGAATTGCAAGCATATTTTTCAACGAGTAAGAGATGAAGCAGAAGATGGAAAACAAGCCTTTTTTACCTATCTCAGTACGGTAACGACTGAAGGAAGGCGAATCGGTGCAATCGAAAACAAAGAAAATCCAATTAAAAATTTAGCACGTGAAAAATCACTTGCTCCTAAATATCAGTTCACGTACGGTAACGTTCCAAAAAACTTTTCGCTCAAATTTGAAATTATTCCTGGCGAGACGCATGTGGATTGGACGGAAAGCAAGATGAAAGTCGATTTCCCTTCTCATCCGTATCATCATCAGTATGAACAGGGGAGACTTTCGTATTACATCCAGAAACAGAATCAGTTACACATTCAGGTCATTGGCGGCACGATTGATCGAGTTCAGTAAGCAGGGGATCGCCCTCTGATAAAGGAGTTTGCATACTATGTCATTCACAATCACATCTAGTCTATTTGGTGAAGTCGATTACACAGCAGACGAAGTGTATTCATTTGAAACTGGCCTTCCAGGCTTCCCGGAGCACAAACAATTCTTACTGCTTAAAATCGAAGACAGTCCGTTTACTGTACTGCATGCCATTGATGAAGATTTGTACTTTATCTTACTTGATCCGTTCTCTTTCTTTTCCGACTATGAATTCGCGCTTCCAGAACACGTCATACATCAACTCAGCATTGAGCAGCGGGAGCATGTAGCCTGCTATTCCATTGTGGTGCTTCGTGACCCGCTGCATGACTCTACAGCCAACATGGCTGCCCCTGTTGTATTGAATACCGCCAATCGCAAAGGAATGCAGCTTGTATTAGAAAAAACACCGTATTCTGTGAAGCAGCCTGTTTTTGCGGTGGACAGCCAGGAGAAGATAAGATGCTTGTATTAGGACGAAAAGCAGGTGAATCGATTATCATCGGGGATTCGATTACGGTGAAAATTGTAAGTGTCGATGGAGATCATGTCAAAATTGGGATTGAAGCCCCACGTCACGTCCAGATTCACCGCCAGGAAATCTATGAGACGATCCAGCAGGAAAATCAGCTGGCTGGCTCTACCAAACCGAATATGCCCCTGGAACGTCTCCGTCAGCTGGGTCTTGATGCGACAAAAGGTGACAAACATATGAAAATCGAAAAAAAAGAATAAAAATTTCTGTTAGAACTATAAACAGTAAGAGATTCAATCCGATACCTTAAGTGTAAGGAACAATAAGCGGACATGGACGTCTGCGAAACAATCAGGGAGGAATTTTATTATGATTATCAATCACAATATGTTGGCACAGAACTCTTACCGTCAATTAGGTATCAATAATGCTAACACAGCAAAATCCACAGAGAAATTGGCTTCTGGTCTTCGCATCAACCGTGCAGGCGATGATGCTGCAGGTCTGGCAATCTCTGAAAAAATGCGCGGTCAGATCCGTGGTCTCGACCAAGCTAGCCGTAATGCCCAAGATGGTATTTCTATGGCTCAAACAGCTGAGGGTGCATTGAACGAGACACACAGCATCCTTCAACGTATGCGTGAATTAGCTACACAATCTGCAAACGGTACGAACACTAACGATGACCGTGGAGCGATTCAGGATGAAATGAATCAGCTGACTTCTGAAGTTAACCGTATTGGTAACACAACTGAGTTCAATACGCAAAAACTTCTGAACGGTGGCATGGCTTCAACTGATGGAGCAAAAATTACGAAAGCAACAAGTGCAACGGTTACCGCTGCAGGTACAGTAACTGCAGCTACATCTAATGCTAGTATTATTGTTGATGGTAGAACTTTTGATGTTTCGGGGATTGTTGTTGCAGGCACTACTGATGCTGATGCGAAAGCGGCGGCATCAGCACTTGGAGATAAAACATCAGGTGGGGTTAAACTCTCTGAGGTAGTAGACATTAAAACTGATGGCGCTGGAAAATTAGTTTTTACTGCTAAATCACAAGGCCCATCAAGTTCAATTAGCTTTAGTGCTGATGATGCGGCACTTGGTATTACTGCTGTTAGTGATAAGGCTACTGGTACTCCGACTACAATGGAGCGTGCAGGTCTTCAAGCTACAAATGCATTAGGAAAAGCTGCCGATACCACTATTAATGCTGGAGATACAATTAAAATCACAGTAGGTAATGATAGTGCGGTTACTGTTAATCTAAACACTGGTACAGCTAATAAAACATACAAAACATTCTCAGGTGTAGACCAAAATGAAAAAAATGCAGCTATGGCTGACGTAATTCGTGACGTTAACGCTGCTTTACAAGATGCAGGTTTAGGCGGAAAAGTAACTGCATCTCTTTCTAAGGATAATGAACTTCAGTTTATCTCTGAGACAGGTAAAGATATTTCTGTAGCAAATGGAACAGGTACACCTCTTACTGCACTAGGTACTGGATTTGGTGCTGTTAAAAATGTAGAGCAAGTAGTTGGAGCAGGTGCACAAGGTCCTGGATTTAAAACTACTTTCCAAATTGGTGCGAATACTGGACAAAGCATGGCATTACAACTAAATGATATGCGTGCAAATGCACTTGGTATTACAGGAAATGCAGGTCAAAAAGGCTTCACTTCTGCTAACGGTGTAACTAACGGAACAACAGATGTTAAAGGTGAAGCAGCTCTGAATGTAATGACAAAAGAAGATGCGTCTAATTCAATTACAGCGGTTGACAACGCAATCAAAAAGGTTTCTGATGAGCGTGCAAAATTGGGTGCTGTTCAAAACCGTTTAGAGCACACAATCAACAACTTGAACACTTCTTCTGAAAACTTAACTTCTGCTGAATCTCGTATCCGTGATACAGATATGGCGAAAACAGTTATGGAAAACACAAAAAATGGTATCCTTGCTCAGGCTGCTCAAGCAATGCTTGCACAAGCGAACCAAGCACCACAACAAGTACTTCAATTACTCCGTTAATTTTAGCGGTAGGTATAAGAGAGGCTCTGGCTCTGCTGGAGTCTCTTTTTTTTACTTGCTGCATGAAAGAGAGGAACACAACGTGGAAAAATATATGGATGTAATGAAACAAACAGTGGAACTTTCAGAGACGATGAGTGAAGCTCTGGAACATATTAAAATCCGAGTAAATGAAGGGAATATAGAAAGTACCATTCAGTTGGTTGATGATACGATGATTGCTTTTTCTACTATTGTAAAAAGTATGCAGAGATTTTTATATAAACTCCCGCCTAATCAGATTGAAGAGCATACAGACATGCTTGTAAAAGGGTTCCAGGTGCTTACGACGGCGTATGAGCAGGGACAGAGTGGAAAGATACTGGAGGTATTACAGTTTACTATACTGCCAGCGTATAAGAAGTGGAGCAGTGAGTTAGAGAAGCATTTACAGTCGTATATCGTGTCATAAAACAAGAGACCGTGCAAAAAGATTGTACGGTTTTTTTACAATCAGGAGAGATAGAAATGGGACAGGATTCAAAGATTCTTTCAGCATGGGGGCGTATCTTTGGCTGGCTGCGATGGATATCGGTATTTCAGTATGTACGAATGATTCCCCTGTTTAAAGGCTCATACGGCTTTGTAGAAGCCTGGGTTATCGGTAATTTAATCGCTTCGATGACTTCTTATGGTTTAGCTTTGTATAATAAATCAGTTCCTTCTTTGGCTATTTATTTTATTATGGCGTATGGGTTTATTCGAGTATTTGAAGTGACGGTATATCAGGTCAATGTGCTGCTTTTTGATCCGTACCAAACAGAAAACTATGCGGTGAAAAGCTATCGACGGTTGGTGATTTTACTCTTACATAATTATGTGGAAGTCATTATCTGGTTTGCCGCTGCCTATGTATGGTTGGCGAATCTGGGGAAAGCGGTTATCCCGCTTGAAGCGATGACAACGCCTTTTGGCACGTTTATGTACAGCTTTTTAACAATGGTTGGGTTTGGCTCGAATAGTATCAATACAGATATGCTGAAGAACATTACAATCTGGCATTCCGTCCTTGTAGTGCAGGCCATTATCGGCTTATTCATGACACTGATTTGTCTGGCTCGATTTGTTAGTCTGCTCCCGGCCCCGGATACGATGAACCCACAGGAGCAAAAAGCGGAAGCAAAAGAGCTTCAGCAGGAACTAGCATTAGTAAATGAGCAATTAGCAGAGGTAAGAGAAATCATCTGCGAGATAAAAGAAAAACAGCAGAGAGAAGAACAAGGGGAACTGATTCGGATATAAACAGGTGCAGGACCGATAGGAAGGGTGTTCGTTATGGACAGGAAGTATACGGACAATCAGACAGTGCAGCATCGCATAGACAACGAAGAAGAATGCTTTCTGCGTGAGCAACTTGTATGGGTGAAAGAGCGTATGGATGTGTTGGATCTGATCGAAGCAAAGCTGAAGCGGGTACGAACGCTTGTCTGCTATGTGGTAGAACATAAGCTAACCGAAGAAGAAGCAGCTGACATGCAAGTGGAAGTGGATGATTTACTTCGAGAGATTGCGCTGTTGAGTCAAGAAGAGGATGTATATCATTAACCATACTGTACATATATAAGAGGGGTTGGCCGTCATGAAACGACGGCTTTTTTGTTATCCGTATGTTTTATCTGGATACATTAATAAATTTGATTTTGTGTTCCGATAGTATAAGTAATAGTGAAAGACTGGGAGGTATGGTAAATGAGCGATGTAAGAATGAGTGATAGTTCTTTTCTTCCAGGTAATACAAACTTTTACGAAGTAAAATCTGCTTCAGGGCCCCAGGGAAGTACAGGTAATAATGGTGTGAACCCAGATCAGTCGATTACGGATAAGTCGGGACAGCAGCTGCCAAAACAACCAGATCAAATGAGTGAAAAAGACCGGGAAAAATTGAAAGAGCAAGCTAACAAGCTTTTTGAAGCATTGGACACCGGTTTAGCTTTGAAATTCCATGAAAAGAGTGGAAAGTGGTACGCTGTTATTGAGAACAAAATCACACATGACGTTATCAAGGAAGTTCCCCCGCAATACATGCTGGATTTAGAAGTGAAATTACGGGATATGATCGGATTATTCCTGGATAAAAAATTATAAAGGAGAGATCGAAATGGCTTCTTTTACATCTTTAACACGAATTAGTGGATTGAACTCAGGTATGGATACCGAGTCTCTTGTTAAAAAGCTGATGGATGCTGAGTCTATACGCTATAACAAAATGAAACAGGACCAGCAGAAACTGACCTGGCAGAGTGATGCCTATCGTCAGTGGAATACAGATTTGTTTTCTTTTCGCTCGACAGTAAGTGATATGAAATTTTCGAGGAATTATAACACATTTTCCACTACTTCATCTAATCCTGACGCCGTAGTGGCAACAGCAGGCCCAGATGCGATTGATGGGATTCATACGATTAAGGTAAGTCAGTTGGCAGCGAGCGCTACCGTTAAGGCAACAGGGGTAAAGTTTGATGTAACGAAAAGCTTAGGAGATACGTCGCAAGGTTCCCCGTTGGCTGCGAATGATAAACTGACCATTTCTACAACAGATGGTCAAGGTGTATCACATACGGCTCAAATTGATATTAAAACAACCGATAAAATTGGGGATGTCGTCAATGCACTGAATGCGGCAAAAGATACAGACGGGAAAAGCCTGGGTATTCAAGCAATGTACGATAGCAATTTGCAGCAGTTTATTATTAAAACAAAATCGACCGGGGCAAAGACAAGTATCAACATTACAGGTAATGATGCCACATTATCTACATTCGGATTGCAAAACTCTAGCAGATATGCATCTTTGCAAGATACGAATGCAACGAACGCAACCCTTAAATTAAATATTGATTCAACGAGCTTTAGTGCAGATATGCTAGCTATTTCCACAAAGGATAGTCAGGGTAAGGTAAGTACGGCTCAAATTAAGATTGAAGCAAATTATACAGTTAATGATGTACTTAATGCTTTTAATTCAGCTAAAGATAGTAATGGGAATGCCTTAGGTATTCAGGCCACGTATGATAGCGGCTCGAAACAGCTTACTATTAAAACAAACGAAGTTGGGGCACAGACAAGTCTCAGCATCACAGGTACTAAGGATGTAAGTGGTACGACGTTAGACGCATTAGGATTGAAAGATGCTAGCGATATGCAATCGATTAATGGTATAGATCCGAAAATGACTGTCCCTGTACCAAAAATTGTTTCCGGAACACCCCTTAATTTAGCAGATAAATTGACAATTACAGCAACCGACAGTAAAGGTATGCTGCACACAGCTAAAATCGATATTAAAGCAACAGATACAATTGAAGACATCATGACCACGTTAAGTTCAGCTAAAGACAGTGCTGGAAATAGCTTAGGTATTCAAGCCACATATGATGGTGCTTCGAAACAGCTTGTTATTACAGGGGGAAACACGAAACTTGGTATCACAGGTAGTAATGCTTCGTTAGTTGCATTAGGACTGAAAGACCCTGCTAGTCCTGTGTCTACTATATCTACTACAGGTGTAGATTCTGTGATTACATCTGATGGGTCCACAGTCACACAATCTTCCAATTCGGTGACACTATTTGGCGTCAATTATACGCTTAAACAAGCCGACGATACTAAAGATATTACGGTTAATGTTGCGCGTGATTATGATGCTGCAGTGAAAAATATTAAAGATTTTATCGGTAAATATAATGATATGCTTGATAAAGTCTATAAAGCGATGTCAGAAAGTGTAGATAAAAACTATCAACCGTTAACGGATGATCAGCGACAAGCAATGAACCAGGACCAAATCAAACAATGGGAAGATAGGGCGAAAAGCGGATTGTTGCATAACGACACTATTTTGTCTACGTTATATAATAAACTACGCAGTGATACATTTTCTACTGTTGATAATGGGAGTGTGTACAATTCATTAGCGGCTGTTGGAATTAAATCGAATGGATACCTGGATCGCGGGAAACTGACCGTCGATGAAACCAAGTTACGTGAAGCGCTACAGAATGATCCGGAAGCGGTACGCACTTTGTTTACACAGAGTAAGAATGCATGGAAGAGTGCGAATCAAGTTGATGATACAGCACGGGGACTAAATTCGGTGAAATTTAGTGTGGGTTCTGCTTCGTATACCGTGACGCTCGATCCGAATGATACGACTAGTAAAGTTGCAGAAAAAATTAATGACTATGCTAAAAGTAAGAACATATCGGTGCAGGCTAGCTACGATAGTGGAACGAAGTTGTTTTCAATATCATCCAGTTTGGGTCAGGATTTTCAATTTACGGATGGAGCATCGGTGCTTGGGAATCTTCAGGATGTATCTGGAGGCCAAAAAGGGATTGTCAATCGCATGTATGACAGCTTTTATAGTGCGTTTCAAAGCACTATCCAAAAGGCTGGCTTAAGTACGAGTGATAAGGCTGATCAGAGCGTGGTCGGAAAGCTCTTAAAAGATATAAACAAGAGAATCTCAGATGAAAAAACTCGCTTAACAAACGTAGAGAATAGTTATTATAGTAAGTTTACAGCTATGGAGAAGGCACTGTCACAGTATAATTCGCAGTCTTCTGCATTGATGCAGCAACTGGGACTAGGAGGAAAATAGAACATGGCTTATACAGCAAGCGCAGCCCAACAATACCGACAAAATAGTGTGTTAACAACAACACCAGCTGATCTTACATTGCGTCTGTATCAAGGATTGGTCAAGTTTCTTAGGACTGCGTTGACCGGGATTGAACAAGGCAAACTTGAAGATGTGAATACCAATCTAATCAAGAGTCAGGATATTCTTCGTGAACTTTTATGTACGTTGAACATGGGAGTCCCGATAGCCAAAGATATGGCTGCTATGTATGAATATATGCTTGAGCGTTCTATGGAAGCGAATATGAAAAAAGATAAAGAAATTATTAAGGAAATTTTGGGCTTTGCCGAAGATTTTTACGACACATGGATGAAGGTAACAAAGGCGGTTAAAGTTTAAATGCTAGAAGATACATTTGTTCATAAGGAACGATGTTTGAATGAGTTAAAACAAGAAACGCAGAAACAACTTGCGGCAGTGCGTATAGAGGATGTATCCGGCTTTATACGAGGTGTTGAGAGATGTGAGCAGCTGATTGCAGAGCTAAAGGAAATAAATATTCAAGCTTCCTCCGTACTCTCCGAGAAAGAAAGTGTTTTTGAGGAGATCGGTCAGGATATTTTGCGTATGCGTTCAGAGATATCGGATCTCTTACCAACCTGGCGTGAGAGATTGCGTAGTCAGATGCTTCGTGAGCAGGAGGGAACCCGGATCAAACAAGTTTATGATGATGATGATGAGTATGTCCCCCCTATTTTTTTAGACAAGAGAAAGTAATTAAAGGCTTCTTTCGGTCGTGATACCATTCACACCGAAGGAAGCCTTTTCTCTTTTAGCGTGAAAAGTAGGGTGATTATTTCCGATAGTAATTATAAGTAGAATGGGTACGGAAGGAGGATTCGTATGCAAATTTCTGATTTTCAGCCTCGTGCGAATCAAAGTAGAGTAGCTGGGACGCCAGCCGAACTGAGTGTTGGTCAAAGTGTCATGGCATCTGTTAAACAAAAGGTTTCAATGGGAGAAGCAGTTATAGAGGTAAACGGCCAGGAATATCGAGCTGTTTTTGAAAAGGAAGCTCCTGCGGAAGGGAAGGTGCAGGTTCAAATTACGGGTCGGAATGCGGGTATGCTTCAGGTACGTACAACCGGAGATCCGGCTGAGACTCTCCCGGTTGAAGAACCGTCGGTGGAGAAGGTTCTTCAACAAGCCGGGGTAAAGGCGACACCAGAAATGAAGGAGCTTGTCCAGCGGTTTGCACAGCAGCAAATTCCTGCAACGAAAGAAATGTTGCAGTTTGCACAGCGAATTATACAGAAAGGAGAGGGAACGGTTTCGCAAAAGCTGGATACATTAGTAGCTATGGCACAGAAAGAGATTCATTTTACGAGTAAAAGCTATGATGCTGTTTTTCGGGTACTGCATGGACCATCGTTGGATAAAATCTTAACGCAACTTGCGAAGGAAGCCCCTGATTTGATACCGAAAGTATCAGCCTTGCAAACAGCGACCCGAACGGTTAGTCAGGCGTCCGTCTCGGTACCTGAGGCTAGACAACAGGTACAGCCAGAACCAGCGGCTCAAGTATCGCGCAATCTGGACGTGTTGAAGCAAGCGATGGAGCGAGGTGTACCGCTGTCCAAAGAAGCGGTACAGAAACTGGTGAGCCAACTGAGGGAAGGAGCGGATAAAGCGTCCCTTCCTGTTGAAGCGCGTCGAGCCGTGGAGCAGGTAGTGAAACAGGTGGAACAGGCGATCCGGGAGACACCGACGACAGAGAAAGCGGTCGCACCGCAAACGATCGCTCGCACGGTAGATCGCGGAGCGATTGAGCAAGCGGTACGTCAGGTAGCATCAGCTCGTACATCTCAGACAGTGGAACCGAGTGTACAAGTGGACCAGACGATGAAGACTACACCGAAGGAAGAAACACGGGTACAGTCGGAGCCAGCGGCCCAAGTATCGCGTAATCTGGACGTGTTGAAGCAAGCGGTGGAGCGAGGGGTGCCGCTGTCTAAAGAAGTGGTACAGAAACTGGTGAGCCAACTGAGAGAAGGAGCGGAAAAAGCGTCTCTTCCTGTTGAAGCGCGTCGAGCCGTGGAACAGGTAGTCAAGCAGGTGGAACAGGCGATCCGTGAGACTCCAGCGACAGAGAAAGTGATCGCACCGCAAACGATCGCCCGCACGGTAGACCGGGGAGCGATCGAGCAAGCGGTTCGTCAGATAGCATCGATCCGTACTGCTCCGACGAAGGAACCTAGCGTACAGGCAGATCAGACGATGAAGACTATGCCGAGGGAAGAAGTGCGGGTACAGTCAGAACCGGCGGCACAAATATCGCGCAATCTGGACGTGTTGAAGCAAGCTGTGGAGCGAGGGGTGCCACTGTCCAAAGAAGCGGTACAGAAACTAGTAAGCCAACTGAGAGAAGGAGCGGATAAAGCGTCCCTCCCTGTCGAAGTGCGTCGTGCTGTGGAACAGGTGGTCAAACAGGTGGAACAGGCGATCCGTGAGACTCCAGTGACAGAGAAGGTGATCGCACCGCAAACGATTGCCCGCACGGTAGACCGGGGAGCGATCGGGCAAGCGGTTCGTCAGATAGCATCGACTCGTACCGCTCCGACGAAGGAACCTAGCGTACAGGCGGATCAGACGATGAAGACTATGCCGAGGGAAGAAGCGCGGGTACAGCCAGAACCGGCGGCACAAATATCGCGCAATCTGGAAGTATTGAAGCAAGCGGTAGAGCGAGGGGTGCCGCTGTCCAAAGAAGCGGTACAGAAACTGGTGACCCAACTGAGAGAAGGAGCGGAAAAAGCGTCCCTTCCTGTCGAAGTGCGTCGTGCTGTGGAACAGGTGGTCAAACAGGTGGAACAGGCGATCCGTGAGACTCCAGCGACAGAGAAAGCGATCGCCACGCAAACGATCGCCCGCACGGTAGACCGGGGAGCGATCGAGCAAGCGGTGCGCCAGGTAGCATCGGCCCGTACCGCCCCAACGGTGGAAGCGGATGTTCAATCGGCATCAGCGATACGTACAGCATCAGCAGGAGAGACACAGTCACCGACCAAAGCAGATGAGGCTATACAAAAGTTAGCAAATCTTGTTATTGATATCCGTACAGCTGGAAAAATTACGCGTAGCCAGATTGAAGCGTTACAAAAATCGGTGGCAGATGTGACGGAAGCAGCCGGAATTCGTCCGGAGCTGGCCAAAGACATTAAAGACTTGCTGACTCGACTAAGCAAAGACTTACGCATGTCGATGAGCTATGAAGCGGTAGGGCGCAGCACCGAGGCCAAAGCTATGGTCGACCGCAGCCTGGATACTGTCGTGAAGATGTTCAAGCTTCCTGTAACTGAGGTATTAGCTACTCGTCAGCAATCAACAGATATGGGAGCTGACGTGGTAGGGAAAGACGGGACTGATCCAGCATTTCTACGCCCGATGAGTGATACATTGCTCAAATTGGGGAGTATTATCTCGCTGGCCCGTCAGGAATTGCAGGGAGCGCTCGGAGCGATGGATACGAGCGATGCGAATGGCTGGCGTGATCCAGGGAAAATTGTCGCAGATATGGCCGGGGCAATCCGCACTGCAGCTACCCGTGAAGGGCTGTCTCGTGATGATGTAAAGCAAATCGAACAAATCCTCACGCAAGCGGAGCAGGCTGTATCCAAACCACAGCTTGACAAGGACGCATTGGTACATGACGTTAAAGAGCTGGAGCAATTCCTCACCAATTCCGGCGAGCGTCTGGCTGCCCTCACAGCGGTACAGACGGCGAACTTCGAACGAGTGACGCAATATATCCCTGATCGTTTGCGGGAAGTAGGGGAAGAGTTCAAACAGGTGAAAAAAGAAATTACGAATAATGTAGAGCGGGTGATCCAGTTTTTGCAGCAAAAAATCCCGCAGGCACCCTCGTACGTGCAGCGTATCGTCGAACCGACAATCGAAATGGTAAACCGCCTGGTGACAAAAGGCGAATTCGCGTTGTTTGCGGATATGGAGTTTGAGCATCAGGTATTGCGAATTAGCGGGGACCTCAATCAGGTTAAAGGCTTGCTTGATAAAGGGAAGCAGGATGAAGCTCTTCAGATTTTTCATCGTGTTCGCGGTGAGCTTGATAAGTTGAACTGGCAGCCTGCGTATACGAAGGTAGAACGATTCTTTTCGAAAATGACCAGTGATGGTGATATGCAGAATCCGCTCCAAACATATGGCCAGCAGTGGCGGGATGAATCGTTGAGCGGTCGCGGTGTGCAGGAGATGATGCGTGGCATGGGATTAAACCATGAACGGGATGCGATAGACTGGATGGCGCGACGAGAAGGGCACATGAGCATGGGACAGGATGGATCGAATCAGCAGGATCGCCCGCCGCACAACTTGAAGTCGATGCTGATGGATGGTATGGAAGGAAATGTATCGCCGCGTGCCCGAGAAATGATGGAGCATGCCTTATCAAATCTGACAGGGCAGCAGCTGCTGTCGAAGCAGGATTCCGGTATGCCTATGCAGACAATGCAGGTGCAGATTCCGCTTCCGTGGGAAGAAGGGCAGCAGACGGTACAGATGCAAATTCAGTCACGCACGAACGGGGAACAGATGGACTGGCAGAACTGCAATCTGTTTTTCTTTCTTGATACTCCGAAATTTGGTGAGATGGGCGTATCGGTTACGGTAGTAGACCGGGATATGTCTGTTCGGGTGCAAAATGACCTGCCTAATATTGAACAGGTGTTTACACCGTATATACCGCAGTTGAAACAGGAACTGCAAAACATGGGGTATCATGTAAACGGTGTGACGTTTACACCAGTAGCCCAGCCAGCATCGGAAATATCCGAACAGGCAGCTGTGCCAACTGTTGATGTGGCGGTTGCCCGCAAAGCAGCTATGGCCTATAACAGCCGAGAAGGGTTGGATTTCTCTGTATGATTTATAAACATTTTCAATCTCCGAAGAAAAAAGCAGGAAGTTCTACGCGTGCAGCTGTTATTCGCTATGACAAAGACAATGGCAAAACACCGACGATTGTGGCACAGGGGCGGGGAGCTGTAGCTGAAAAAATTATTGCGAAGGCGAAAGAGCACGATATCCCGATGCAGGAGGATGCACTACTGCTGGACAATTTGTTGCAGTTGGATTTAGGAAGCAATGTTCCGCCCCAGTTGTATCAGGTTGTAGCAGAGGTGTTGTTACTTGTTAGACGGGCTAATGTCGGCGCTCCAATCTCTGCACCTGCATTTCCTAAAAATCTGGAACAAACGCCATATTGGGAAGCAGAAGAAGTAGATGATGATGATGATGAAATTAGTGTGGAGGATTTACTACAGGCTGTTCGGGGGATATAAAATTTTTGCCAGATACCTTAAGATTTCCTGAATAAATCCGATATTTACAATAGCACGGTGAAATAGTGCTAGCATATTGAGGGAGGAATCGCCGTGGACGATGTCCTGAATCCACAAGATGTGGAACTAAGCGATATTCATGATCGCCCCGAACTAATTACGGCGCTTTTATATAAGAAGCTATTAGAAAAACTAGACGCTGCCATCATGTTGATGCCACAGCGCCGTTATCTAGAAGCCAATCGGGCAATGCAGCACTGCAACGATATTCTAACCCGTCTTGGATTCGGAATTAAATATGAAGCAGGCGTGATTGCAGACCAACTGGAGCTTTTGTACAAATACATGTTTGATCGTATTCATGAGGCGAACATGAAGAAAGATATTTCCTTGTTGCGAGAAGTGCGTCGTCTTGTACGGGAACTGGATGAGGCTTGGAGCCAGGCGCTGCAAAGCGTAAAGCAAGCAAGTGTATCAGTTTCTCAGGATGGAGCGACTGCGCGTCCAGTTGCATCACGCATGGGAACCCCGCGCTTTAATCCATACCAGCAGCGGGAGATGGAGCAGGAAGTTTATCAGCATGAACAAGAAATTCATTTAAAGAAGTAAAAATGTGATAATCATAGAGGAGTGAAGATTATGCGTATTAATCATAACGTTTATGCATTGGATGCATACTCGAAATTAAACAAGAACCAAGCTAATACAGGAAAGGCATTGGAGAAATTATCATCCGGTCTTCGCATTAACCGTGCAGCGGATGATGCAGCGGGCCTGGCCATCTCTGAAAAAATGCGCGGTCAAATTCGTGGTCTTGACCAGGCAGAGAGAAATGCGCAGGATGGCATCGCGCTCATTCAGACAGCAGAGGGTGCGCTCGGGGAAGTACATGACATGTTATCTCGTATGCGTGAGTTGTCTGTACAAGCAGCGAACGGGACACTGACTCAGTCTGACCGCGGTGTTATCCAGGACGAAAT
The DNA here is from genome assembly GCF_002355375.1 of Aneurinibacillus soli. Taxonomy (GTDB): domain Bacteria; phylum Bacillota; class Bacilli; order Aneurinibacillales; family Aneurinibacillaceae; genus Aneurinibacillus; species Aneurinibacillus soli. The sequence goes on from NZ_AP017312.1 coordinate 680,455, forward strand.
CAATCAGCTTCGTGAACAGATTGACCGTGTAGGAAATGACACGCAGTTCAATACGAAGAAGCTGTTAAACGGTAGCTTATCTGAGAATGCGGATATTCGTTCCTTGTATGGTGATGTTAAGTATTCAAAGAATGGAACAGGACTGAAGAATATTAAAGTGGATCCTGCCAGTGTGTTACCTCAGGATGTTTACAGTCTTAGTGTTGTTACGAAGAGTAAAGTGCTGAACATGGATGGCATTGAGGACACGTACAAGACGGGTCTTGAGAATTTCCTGACTTCCCCTGATACGACTTTAGGAAAAGGGGATTATAAAATTGAATTAACAGCTCAGGTCGGAGGAAATGTTGGTACTACAGGTTTGAGTTTAACGAATTCACAATTAGAAGATGGAGATTATTGGGTTGATAATGCTACACAAAATGTGTACCTTTTAAATGCGGCAGGAACAGGTCCTGCAGGTAGTTCACTTGGTGCAGCAAGTTCCTTGAACGTAGGCACAGCTACAGCAAGTGGGAAATTTACACAAGCAACTACATACACGTTAAACGTGCTTCCTAAGTCAGGTGGAGCACCGATTGCACAAGCAAGTAATGTAAAGTTTGGTCAAGCTGGGATTGACTTTAAGGATGGTGTTGCAGCAAGCAGTACATTGACAGTCGATCAGTCGAAACTTGCTGATGGTAATAAATTAACGATCAATGGAAAGACAATCGGCTTTTATGATAATACTGGAACATACGGCACTAATGCAGCTGCCATAACAGGTATGGGCGTAGATTTTGCTATTTCCTTACAAAGTGTAACGTCTAATAGTACCTTGGCTACTGCGATTGCAGGTTTGAGTATCCCAGGTATTACGTTATCAGCAGCCGGGGCAAATGTTACAGTCACAGCACCTGGAACAGGTGGTAATGCCGTTACTACAGCTTTTACAGGCACTGGTGCAGTAACAGGTGATACAGGTGGTGGTAAGAGCATTGGTCTTACTGTTGATTTTACGAATTCGTTAGCGGGATATGTAAAACGTGGTGGAGCATTGCCGACAACGCCACAGATTCCGTACCACTCATTTACAATTGGTGAGCTTGATCGTACCAGTATCATTTTAAAAGATAGCAAGGATAAAATTATCGCCCATCAGTTTGCAGATAATGACCGTAAATTCGTTGAATTACAAGGAACAGGGATTTCTTTTGGTACAGGTGTGCTCTCTAATGGTGAAAAAGCGACCAACATCGACATCCGCCGAACATTAGAAGATGCATCTGTTACGTTCCAGATTGGTACCAATGCAGGTGAAATCGTGGCACTGGGTGTTGGCGATATCCGTTGTGCGTCACTTGGTATCGACAAGTTCAAGCTCACAGATGAGACATCAGCATCCAATGCGATTGCGATCATCGACTCTGCTATCGACAAGGTATCTGCTGTACGTTCTAAACTCGGGGCCTATCAGAACCGGATGGAGCATACGGTCAACAATATCACACAAGCAAATCAAAACCTGACAGCAGCCGAGTCCCGCATCCGTGATGCAGACATGGCCAAAGAAATGACTGATTTCACGAAGTACAATATCATCAATCAATCTGCAACCGCGATGCTCGCACAGGCAAACCAACTGCCACAGGGCGTACTGCAGTTGCTCAAAGGCTAATTATTTATCATTACGCTACCATATTTCCCGCATGCAGATATCTGTATGCGGGATTTTTACGCAATATTTTTGGAAAGCGAAGAAATCACTTTGCAAATGAATTTTTATTCGTTATACTAAATATGTTATGCACAAAGAGGTGCGCTGTGGACAAGTTCCGGCGCACCTTTCGTCCCGTTACGGCGAAGTATGCTATTTCGGAAAGGTTGGTAATGTATGGAATGGGATTGGGGAGTCGTGTACGAATACCGTGAATTGTTTATTCGTGGTTTCGGATACACTATTTTGTTTACATCAGTTGGCGTAGGAGTCGGAACGATCCTTGGCTTACTGTTCGGACTTGGTCGGTTGTCTAATAATGTTTTGCTTCGCTGGCTCTCACTTGGTTACATCACATTGTTCCGTGGTACACCACTGTTTGTTCAGATTTTGATTATCCACTTTGCGGCCATTCCAGAGATCTGGACAGCTTTTATAGGAGGAGAACCGCCGGGGCCGGTGTTTTCCGGGTTTGTTGCGCTATCGCTGAACGCCGGAGCTTATATCGCGGAGATCTTCCGTGCGGGAATTCAGTCCATGGACAAAGGTCAGATGGAAGCTGCTCGTTCGCTCGGGATGAATCACCGTCAGGCGATGCGTTATATTATTTTGCCGCAAGCATTTAAGCGGATGATTCCTCCGCTTGGCAATGAGTTCATCGCTCTGCTTAAGGATTCATCACTCTTAGCGATTATTGCAGCACCGGAGTTTGCATATGCAGGGTATGCGACCGCGAAGTCTACGTTTGTCCGCTGGCCGTCTTATCTGACGCTTGCAGCAGGATATTTGATCCTGACGCTCATAATCTCCCGCGTGGTTAGCTACCTGGAAAAACGCTTCCGTACAGCTGATTAGATAGGCGAGAACCTTGTCGAATAAGGGCTTGTTTCGTCGACTAAATTCATTTGACGATGCATATTCCTGGGTGGTATATTCAAGATATGGGAACCACCCGTTCCCATATTTTATTGACGGAAAGGGATGTATCTGATGCAAGGTAAAGTGAAATGGTTTAATGCTGAAAAAGGTTTTGGCTTCATCGAACGTGAAAATGGAGACGATGTATTCGTACATTTCTCTGCGATCCAATCTGAAGGTTTCAAATCGCTGGAAGAAGGCCAAAGCGTTGAGTTCGAAATCGTTGAAGGCGCTCGTGGACCACAAGCAGCGAACGTTATTAAGTTGTAATCAGCATCACCTTTCCATAGTATAGGATATAAGGTAGAGCTACATATACAACACAAACGATACCCTCGGGATTTCCGGGGGTTTTTGTTTTTTTCATAAAAAAATGTCGTTACATGGAGGATTTTGCGCTCGGAAGGGGAATATATAAAGCATAGACGAAAGGAGGAGTATCTATATGCAATACAACACCCGTGGTGAAAATATTGAAGTCACTCCTGCACTTCGAGACTATGTAGAGAAGAAGATTGGGCGCCTGGAGCGCTACTTCGAAGAAGCAACAGCATTCAGCTGCAACGTCACCATGCGCGTTCAGCGCGGTGAGCATACCGTGGAAGTAACCATTCCAATGCCGGGGGTCATTCTCCGGGCGGAAGATACGAACAACGATATGTATGCGGCCATTGATCTGGTGGTTGAGAAATTAGAACGCCAGATCCGTAAGCATAAAACAAAAGTAAACCGCAGAAACCGTCAGACTGGAGCAGGAGCTGTGTTCCTGGATGTGGAGCCGGTATTTGCGGCACGGGAAGACGAGCATGAGGAAGAAGATGCCATCCAGATCGTCCGCACCAAGCGTTTTAACTTAAAGCCGATGGATGTGGAAGAAGCTGTTCTCCAGATGGATATGATCGGTCACAATTTCTTCGTATTCCAGAATGGGGAAACCGATGGTGTCAACGTGGTGTACCGCCGCAAAGATGGACGCTACGGCCTAATCGAACCGGAAAGTGTATAATAATGAAGAAAAAGGCGCTCCTTGCGCCTTTTTCTTTTTGTATGTTTTTGCTACAATTGAATTTTAGAGCAGGACCTATGCAAAGCATAGTGATGGATAGCGAAGAAGTGGAAGGGGATAGATACCCGATGCTGGGAATACTCAAGAAGATTATCGGAGATTCCAATGAGCGTGATGTCAAGAAATTGTACAAGCGCGTCGAAAAAATTAATGCGCTCGAACCTGCGATTCAGGCGCTGAGCGATGAAGAGCTTCGCGGTAAAACAGACGAATTCAAACAGCGTCTGGCAAACGGCGAAACGTTAGATGATATTTTGTATGAAGCATTTGCGGTGTGTCGGGAAGCGGGCCGTCGTGTACACAGCATGCGCCATTATGATGTGCAGTTGATTGGTGGCATGGTGCTTCATGAAGGGAAGATCGCAGAGATGCGTACCGGTGAGGGGAAAACCCTCGTAGCGACACTCCCGGTTTATTTGAATGCACTGGCAGGCCGAGGTGTACATGTAATCACAGTCAATGAATACCTGGCGGCACGTGATGCGGAAGAGATGGGGCAGATCTATAACTTCCTCGGCCTGACCTGGGCCGTCAATCTGAACGGCATGTCACCGGATGAGAAGCGTGCAGCGTATGCGGCCGATATCACATACGGTACGAACAATGAATTCGGGTTTGATTACTTGCGCGATAACATGGTGCTGTATAAAGAACAGATGGTACAGCGTCCGCTGTATTATTGTATGGTCGATGAGGTGGACAGCATTCTCGTCGATGAAGCACGGACTCCACTGATTATCTCCGGGGAAGCGGAGAAATCAACGGAGCTGTATAAGGTGGCGGCGCGATTTGCGCAGCGCTTGCAGGAAGAGAAGCACTACACGATTGATATTAAAGCGAACTCGGTTGCTATGACAGAAGCGGGCGTGGCGGAAGTGGAACGCGCGTTTAATATTGATAATCTGTATGACAATGACCACATTTTGCTCAATCACCATGTGAACGTTGCACTGAAGGCGCGTGCGCTGATGAAGCGGGATATTGATTATGTTGTCGATAACGGCGAGATCGTCATTGTCGATGAGTTCACGGGTCGTCTCATGCAGGGTCGTCGCTATAGCGATGGTTTGCATCAAGCGATTGAGGCTAAAGAAGGACTGGTTGTGCAGAATGAAAGCATGACCCTGGCAACGATTACGCTGCAGAACTACTTCCGGATGTATGAGAAGCTGGGCGGCATGACTGGTACAGCGAAGACAGAGGAAGAAGAGTTCCAGAAAATTTATGGTTTGTATGTCGTAGTTGTTCCGACGAATAAGCCCGTGATTCGGGAAGATAAGCCGGATGCGATCTATAAGTCTGAGCAGGGTAAATACCGTGCCGTAGTAGAAGATGTAGAGAAACATTACAAGCTGGGTCGTCCGGTGCTTGTTGGGACTACATCCATTGAGAAATCAGAGTTGATCGCAAGCCTGCTGAAACGCAAAGGCATTCCGCATGAGGTACTGAATGCGAAGCAGCATGCGCGTGAAGCGGAAATCGTATCGATGGCTGGTCGCAAAGGTGCTATTACGATTGCAACCAATATGGCGGGACGCGGTACGGACATTAAGCTGGGCGAAGGTGTAGCAGAAATAGGCGGTCTTCATATTATAGGTACGGAACGTCACGAAAGCCGCCGGATTGATAACCAGCTGCGTGGTCGTGCCGGTCGTCAGGGGGACCCTGGTTCCTCTCAGTTCTTCATCTCGCTTCAGGATGAGCTGATGCGCAAGTTCGGTGCGGAGAACATCATGGGCATGATGGATCGTCTGGGTATGGAAGAAGATATGCCGATTGAGAGTAGAATGGTATCGCGTGCCATCGAAGCTTCCCAGAAGCGTGTAGAGGGTGCGAACTTCGATATGCGCCGCAATGTCCTTCAATATGACGATGTGATGAACCAGCAACGTACGGTCATTTACAAACAGCGTCTGGATGTACTCGAAGCCGAAACGCTGCGTGATGTGGTCATCGGGATGATCATGTCGCATGTGGAACGTCTGGTCGATATACATTGCCCGGATGAAGTGGTCGAGGAAGAATGGGAACTGGATGCGCTGCTTGCGCATTGTAACGGATCGTTCCTACATGAAGGACAGCTGGATAAGAAAGACATCTGGGGCAAAGACCGGGAAGAGATCATTGCGTTGTTCCGCGAACTGGTTGAGCGGCTGTATACGGAGCGCGAATCGCTTATGGATGAAGCAGAATTCCGCGAGTTCGAGAAGGTTGTCGTGCTGCGTGCGGTCGACAGCAAATGGATGGATCACATCGATGCGATGGATCAATTCCGTCAGGGTATCCACCTGCGTGCATACGGTCAGACCGATCCGCTGCGTGAATACCAGATGGAAGGCTTCGAGATGTTCAATGAAATGATTGCGACCATTGAAGAAGAAGTGGCCACGTACATTATGAAAGCAACCATCGGCAATAACCTGGAGCGCCAGGAAGTGGCGAAGGGGCAGGCGATTATTTCGTCTGATGAACCGGCACCGAAAAAGCCGCAACGCCGACAGGAGCCAAAAGTCGGACGCAATGATCCGTGCTACTGCGGCAGTGGCAAGAAGCACAAAAACTGCTGCGGGCAGGAGGACTAAATAGTATGCCGTTAACGGAAGCAAAACAGCAGATGTCAGCCATCGGCAAACGTCTGACGGAAATTAGGGGGTCTCTTTGACCTCCCTGGCAAACAAAAACAGATCGCAGCGCTAGAAGAAAAAATGGCATTTCCGAACTTCTGGGATGATAACGATGCCGCCCAGAAAGTCATCGGAGAAGTGAATGTGCTTAAAGATGCGGTGACATCCATTGAAGGCATGGAAGCTGAATATGAAGATATTCAGGTGATGATGGATCTCGTCGCCGAAGAGGATGACGAATCCCTCATCCCGGACATTGTGGAGTCGGTGCAAAGTTTACAAACGCGCCTTACAGACTATGAGTTGCAGCTGCTTCTCAATCAGCCGTATGATAAGCGAAATGCCATTCTTGAGCTGCACCCTGGTGCGGGCGGCACTGAGTCGCAGGACTGGGCGGAGATGCTTTTGCGCATGTATACGCGCTGGGCGGATAAGCAAGGCTATAAGGTGGAAACACTTGACTATCTGCCGGGCGATGAGGCTGGTGTGAAGAGTGTGACGCTTTCGATCAAGGGCCATAATGCATATGGGTACTTGAAAGCGGAAAAAGGTGTGCACCGTCTGGTTCGCATTTCCCCGTTTGATTCATCAGGTCGTCGTCATACGTCCTTTGTGTCGTGTGATGTGATGCCAGAGATTGATGACGACATTACAATCGAGGTACGACCGGATGAGATCAAAGTCGACACATACCGGGCCAGTGGTGCGGGTGGTCAGCACATCAATACGACCGATTCAGCGGTTCGGATTACGCACGTGCCGACTGGAGTCGTTGTAACCTGCCAGAACGAGCGTTCTCAGATTAAGAACCGGGAGCGTGCCATGAAAATGCTTAGGTCAAAGTTGTATGAACGCGAGATTGCACGGCAGGAAGAAGAAGCGGCACAGTTGCGTGGGGAGCAGAAGGAAATTGGCTGGGGCAGTCAGATTCGTTCGTATGTGTTCCATCCGTACAGTATGGTCAAAGACCACCGAACGAGCAAAGAAAGTGGCAATGTGCAAGCAGTTATGGACGGGGATATTACCCCGTTTATTGACGCATACTTGCGTCAGCAACTGCATCGCGAGTAAATCATAAAGGTAGGACACGAATGCAGGCAACAAGAACAAAGCGATCGATGAGATCGGAGCCTGCTGCATGGGTAGTCATGTTGCGCGAGTATGTGCTACTGACAGTTGGTGCGTTTCTCGTCGCTGTGGCGTTCAATCTGTTTCTTAATGCGTTTCAGATTGCGTCCGGCGGCGTGAGCGGCATCAGTATTATTGTTAGTCACCTGTTCGGCATTAAGCCTGCCTATACGCAGTGGGTATTTAACTTTTTGTTTATTATTCTGGGTTTTTTCACGCTGGGTCGTCAGTTTGGGGTTAAGGCGATTTATGGTACCTTTATTTTGCCACTGTTCGTATTGATGACGGAAGGATGGCATACGATTACACATGAGCCGCTTCTCGCTGCCTTGTATGGTGGCGTGGGTGTTGGTGTGGGAATCGGACTTGTCTTTCGGGCGAATGCCTCTACAGGCGGTACCGATTTGATTGCCCAGATTATACATAAATATATGGGCATCAGCCTGGGAGTAGCTGTGCTCGCCATTGACGGCTTTGTGGTATTGACAGCGGCGTTTGTATTCGGCCCGGAAAAGGCGCTGTATGCACTGATCACGCTGTTTGTAACGGGCCGGACGGTAGACGCAGTCCAGATGGGCCTTGGCTACGCCAAAATGGCATTTATTATTTCAGAAAAGCGTGATGAAATTCGGGATGCGATTTTGTATGAGATGGATCGCGGCGTCACGCGCCTGTCCGCGCACGGAGGGTATACGGATGAAGAACGTCCGGTTCTGATGTGTGTGGTGAATCAAAATCAACTGGGACGTTTGAAAACAATCGTCCGGCAGTGTGATCCGAACGCTTTTGTCATCGTAAGTGAGACACATGAAGTGCTCGGGGAAGGCTTCCGGCGAAATTAATTGTGATATGTGGAGGAGAAGGCAAATTGAGTATACTTACGCAAGAGCAAACCGCGCAGCTGACACAGCATGCAGGTAACATCCGCCAGGAAATCGTTAAGATGGTAGCGGCAGCGAATTCCGGTCACCCGGGTGGTTCTCTGTCAGCAGCAGATATTCTGACTGTGTTGTATTTCCACGAGATGAGTGTTGATCCAAATCAGGTTGATAACCCGGATCGTGACCGTTTTGTCCTGAGTAAAGGACATGCAAGCCCGGTTCTGTATGCGACACTGGCTGAAAAAGGCTACCTGCCAAAAGAGGAACTCAAAACATTCCGTAAGCTAAATTCCCGTCTGCAAGGTCACCCAAGCAAAAAGCTGCTTCCAGGTGTAGAGCAAAGCACAGGTTCCCTCGGTCAGGGGCTGTCATCTGCGAATGGTATGGCGCTGGCTGCTCGGCTGGACAAGCGCGATTCCCGCGTATATGTTGTGATGGGTGACGGAGAAATTCAAGAAGGCATGGTATGGGAAGCAGCAATGGCTGCTGGCCATTACAAGCTGGATAATCTCGTTGCTTTCGTGGATTACAACCACCTGCAGATTGATGGAAATGTAGAAGATATTATGAACGTACATCCGGTTGACGAGAAGTTCCGTGCGTTTAATTGGCATGTGATTACAATCGATGGCCATGATCTGGAGCAGATTGCGGCTGCACTCGCAGAAGCACGTACAGTAAAAGGAAAGCCGACCTGTATCGTAGCTAATACGGTAAAAGGTAAAGGCGTTTCGTATATGGAAAACAACTGTGGCTGGCACGGCACAGCGCCGAATGAGGAGCAGCTGGCGCAGGCGCTGACAGAACTGTGTGGTCAGGGAGGGAATAAGTAATGAGTAACGAGACAGCAAAGAAAATCGCGACCCGTGACGCTTACGGCCAGGCGCTTGTAGAACTCGGCCATGAAAATAAAGATATCGTTGTACTTGACGCCGATCTGGCAAAATCGACCAAAACAGCAGACTTCGCGAAAGCATTCCCGGAACGTTTTTTTGATGTAGGGATTGCGGAAGCGAACATGATCGGAATGGCAGCTGGGCTTGCGGCATCCGGTAAAATCCCGTTTGCGAGCACATTCGCGCTTTTCGGTTCACTGCGTGTAGCGGATATGGTTCGTAACTCAGTGTGCTACCCGAATCTGAATGTGAAAATCGCGGTTACTCACCAGGGTCTGACTCTTGGCGAAGACGGCGCTTCTCATCAGGCAGTCGAGGATGTAGCGCTCATGCGTGCGATTCCGAATATGACAGTGATTATGCCGGCTGATGCAACCGAAACGAAAAAAGCGATTCATGCGGCAGCGAATACATATGGCCCGATGTACATTCGGATGGGCCGTCCGAGCGTTCCGGTGCTGTTCGATGACAGCTATGAGTTCGAGATCGGAAAAGGCGTGCAAATTTGTGAAGGAAACGATATGGCGATCATCGCAACGGGCGTGATGGTTCATATCGCAGTTGCAGCAGCTGAACAGCTTGCAAAAGAAGGCATCCAGGCGCGTGTCATTAACATGGCAACAATCAAGCCGATTGATGCAGACATTATCGTAAAAGCCGCTCGTGAAACGAAAGGGATCGTAACAGCGGAAGAGTGCAACATCTATGGCGGTCTCGGTGCGGCTGTAGCGGAAGTGCTGTGCGAGCAGCATCCGGCTAAACTCCGCCGTGTTGGTGTGGAAGATACGTTTGGTGAATCCGGTACACCGGATGAGCTTCTTCAGAAATACGGTCTGACAGCAGAGAATATTGTGGCGAAGGCGAAAGAGCTGCTTTAGTACAGGGTGGTAATGCAGTAAGGTGTGGTGGCGGGAAGCGAAGCAGGGAAAAGTGTGTGGCTGTTTGATGCGCGATTGGGGGGATGACTGTCCGCTTCAGGCGTTCAGCAGACTCGCCTGCAAAGCGCTTCCGAAGAGATGGCTAAAGGAGCAGGTTGCAGGCAAAGGCCCGCCTTCCGCTAGGTGGCGCATCAAAAGCTTTCTTACTTTTCCCTGCTCCGCTCCCGACATGCTTTGCTGATTTACACTTGTATCTAAATCTCTATTGTAATAAATATAGAAGGCATCCTGATTGTGTGATCGGGATGCCTTTTTCAATATTTGAGGTCTCTACAGCGTTAGAATCAATGATATAATAACATTTATCAATATATCGGGAGGACAAGCCGATGGAGGATATGTTAAAGCAGATCCTTGTGGAAATGCAAAGCATGAAACAAGAGATGAATCAACGGTTTGATCACGTCGACAAGCAGTTTGACGAACTAAATCACAAGTTAGAAGTAATTCGAGAACAAACAGCATCCAATAGCGAGATGTACTCTCCAGTTGCAGATGTACAAAAACAAGTAGACGAACTGTCTACGGATGTAAAACTAATCAAACGTGCTATAACGAATCAATGAGGAGTAGCAAATAGGCTACTCCTTTTATCATTTTAGTTGAGAAGATTCCCTCTTCTCCCCCAAACTTATGAGAATACATAAAGCCGGATGAACTTATCTTCCCTCGAACATACTAGATGTGTAATCGTTATGATCTGGAGGAGGAATTTTGTATGAAGAAGTCCATGATGATAGCAAGTTTTCTTCTTGTTATCGCACTGGCTGTGGGTTGTGGCGTTGCGAAGAGCGACAATCCAGGCAATAAGCCGGCTGCACAAGCTCCGGCAGGCAATACAAGCGGAGGTGCAGCAGGGAAGACAGGTGGAAGCGCTACGGATGGTGTTCATGCTGAGGCGCAGAAAATGTACCAGGCCAAATGCACAGCCTGCCACGGTCAAGACATGAAAGGTGGGGCAGGTCCAGCTCTTATGCAGGTCGGAAGTCGCTACAAAAGCGCGGATGAAATCAAAACGATCTTGATGAAAGGTAAGGATGGCATGCCGGGTGGGCTTGTGAGCGAGGAGGAGGCAAAGAAGCTGTCAGATTGGTTGATGACGATGAAATAAGGACGAAGGATGCTTTTTCTCAAAATAGGGAGAAAGCATCTTTTTTATTGTTGAATTTTTATTCCCTTAAACGTATAATAATTCATAACTTATACAGACAGGACAAATAGGGGGAATGAGACGTGAATATTTCGATTATCGGAGCGAGCGGCTATAGCGGAGCCGAGCTGATTCGCCTGCTTCTTCAGCACCCGGAAGCGAACATTACTGCGATTTACTCCAATTCACAGGCGGGCAAAGCAATCCAGGATGTGTATCCGCACTTGAATCATATTTTTACCGAGCAGCTGGAGACAATTGATTGTGCCAAAATTCAGGCGGAAGCAGATGTCGTGTTTATTGCGACACCATCCGGCGTTAGCAGCAAGCTGACACCTGCGCTCCTGAACGGGAAAATCCGGATTATCGACGTGTCCGGGGATTTGCGGTTAGAAACACCGGAACTATATAAAGAGTGGTACGGCAAAGAGCCGATTACGCAGAACTACCTCGATCAGGCGGTATATGGATTGTCTGAATGGAGTGCAGCGGCCATTGCCGATGCGAAGCTGCTAGCGAACCCTGGGTGCTATCCGACAGCAACACTTCTGAGCTTACTGCCGCTCCTGAACGAAGGGCTGATCGATGGGAAATCCATTATCGTAGATGCCAAATCCGGCGTGACGGGTGCTGGACGTGGGGCGTCTCTTGGTACGCATTTCTGTGAAGTGAATGAAAGCATCGCTGCGTATAAGGTAGGGAAGCACCAGCATACACCGGAGATTGAGCAGACGCTCCGTAAGCTGACAGGTCGGGACGCGCTGATCTCCTTCACACCACATCTGGTGCCGATGAATCGGGGCATTCTTGCTACGTCTTACGCGACACTTGCAGAAGGCGTGACCACCGAGCAGGTCGCAGCGGCGTTTAGCAAGGCATACGAAGGCAAGCCGTTTGTGCGGTTGCGTCCAGGCGCATATCCCAAAACAAAAGAAGTAACAGGCTCGAATTATTGCGACATCGCGTGGCATATTGACGGGCGGGTGGGGCGTATCGTGCTGCTGTCCGTCATTGATAACGTCGTGAAAGGGGCTGCCGGCCAGGCAGTGCAAAATATGAACATCATGTTTGGACTTCCGGAAACAACCGGACTTGCATTTACCCCGGTCTATCCATAAAAGGATCGCGTGAGAAGAGGAGAGAAGAGAACATGGGAAATCAGCTTGTAATCAAATGTGGCGGCAGCACGCTAGAACAGCTGCCTGCCTCTTTTTATGAAGATCTAACTGCCCTTCAGCAGGGAGAGACAAACGTTGTGATCGTACATGGTGGCGGTCCGGCGATTTCAAATACATTAAAACAAATGGGCATTGAACCACATTTCATCGACGGCCTACGTGTGACCGATGCACCGACCCTGAAAGTAGCAAAAATGGTGCTGATCGGAGATACAAACAAGCGGGTTGTGACAAGCATCCAGCAGGCGGGAGGTCGCGCAGCAGGCATCAGCGGCATCGACGGTCAGACAATCCGAGTGACACAAGGACCGGAACATCTCGGATTTGTGGGGGAGATTCAACGTGTGGAGCCTGCGCTTATCGAAGCGCTGAGCGGAGCAGGGATGGTTCCTGTCATTGCACCGCTGGGTGTGGATGAAACGGGGCAGGTGTACAACATTAATGCGGATACTGCAGCGGGCGCGGTTGCTGGGGCACTCGGCGTAGGGCAGCTTGTTATGGTGACGGATGTGCCAGGTGTCATGCAGGAGATTGATGGTGTGAAGCAGGTGCTCCCGCAGCTTGATCGAACGCAGATTGAAGCGTTGATTGCGGATGGTGTGATCTATGGCGGTATGATTCCAAAGGTGCGGGCAGCACTCGATGCGCTCGGTCAACAGGTGGAAGAAGTGCTGATTATTAACGGCTATGAACCGGGTATTTTACGGAAGGTGGCAGCAGGTGAGGCTGTCGGAACCAAAATTGTGGCGGAAGGCAAGGTGGAACACGCATGAGTAGCTTATTTCCAAACTATGGACGCTGGCCGATTCAGATTGTAAAAGGAGAAGGCAATTATTTATGGGATGCGGCAGGCAACAAATATCTTGATCTTGTTGCAGGCATTGCAGTCACATCGCTTGGCAACGTTCCACCAAAAGTAAAAGCAAAAGTGCAGGAGCAACTTGATACGTTGTGGCATTGCTCCAACCTGTTCGAAATTCCGGTACAGGAGAAGCTTGCAGATAAGCTTGTGTCGCTCACATGTGGTAGCCGAGCATTTTTCTGCAACAGCGGTGCGGAAGCGAATGAGGCGGCGATTAAGCTTGCCCGCCGTTACATGCAGAAGATTAAAGGCGAGAATCGTTATGAAGTGATTACGTTTACCCAGTCGTTCCACGGTCGCACACTGGCGACACTGACAGCGACCGGACAGGATAAAGTAAAAGATGGATTCGCTCCGCTTCCAGAAGGATTTGTGACCGTACCGTACAATGATCTTGAAGCTCTTACAGCGGCGATTACCGATAAAACATGTGCAATTATGCTGGAGATGATCCAAGGTGAGGGCGGGGTCCATCCGGCTGATCCGGAATTTGCGGAAGGCATTAAACAGCTGTGTGACCAACACGATCTGTTGCTTATTGTCGATGAAGTACAGACAGGCATCGGGCGCACAGGCAAATGGTTTGCCCACCAGCATTATGGGCTTGAACCGGATATTATTACGATGGCAAAAGGACTGGGTAGCGGCTTCCCGATCGGCGCGATTGTCGGTAAGGAAAAGCTGGCTGACGCATTTAGCGCGGGTAGCCACGGGACGACATTCGGTGGTAATCCGCTCGCAAGCGCAGCCGGTCTTGCTACATTGGAAACGATTGAGGAAGACCATTATCTTGACCGCGTGACAGAGATTGGCGCATTTTTTGCAGAAGAATTGCAGAAGCTGGCAGCCAAGCATCCGGAAGTAGTCAACGTTCGTGGCAAAGGCCTGATGATGGGTGTGGAGCTTGCGATGGAGGCAGCGCCAGTCGTGAATGCGATGCGTGAGCAGTATCACATTCTGCTGCTGATGGCAGGTCCGAACGTGGTGCGTCTGCTCCCACCATTTACGATTACAAAAGAAGAAATTGCACATGCGGTGACGGTACTCGATGACGTATTGACGGCTGTAAAAGCAAACGTATAGCACCGATGCTGGAACAATAAAGGAGTGGAAGCAATGAAAGGATACCTCGTATTAAGTACGGGCGAGATTTTTGAAGGAGAATGGTTTGGCAGCGCTGCGGATTGCACCGGTGAGGTCGTATTTAATACAGGTATGACAGGCTACCAGGAAGTGCTGTCTGACCCTTCTTATGCCGGACAGATTATTACGTTTACGTATCCGTTGATCGGAAACTACGGGATTAATGAACGGGATTATGAAAGCTTGAAGCCAGCTTGCAAAGGCTTAATCGTGGGCGACTTGTGTGAGATGCCAAGTCATTACGAATCGGGTCATTCGCTCGCAGAGATTGCGACTAACTATGGAATTGGTGTCCTGTCTGGCATTGATACACGTGCGATTACGCAGATTGTGCGGACGGAAGGTGAAGTATACGGTCTGCTGACTACCGATCGGGCGAAGCTTGATTCTTTCAAACCGCAACCGATTGGCAAGGTCGTACCTGGAGTATCGGTAAAAGAAGCCCAAACGTACAATGAAGATGCAGCAGGTCCGCATATTGCGCTTATTGATTTTGGTTACAAAAAATCCATTTTAACCAATCTGCTAAATGGCGGCTGCAAGGTAACTGTGATGCCGTACAGCGTGACCTATAACGAGATTGTAGCACTCAATCCAGACGGCATATTCCTGTCGAACGGACCAGGAGATCCGAAAGACCTGACGCCGCAACTCGGTGAGTTGAAGCAGATCGTAGAGAACTACCCAACGATGGGCATCTGCCTGGGGCATCAGCTCATCTCACTTATGTTTGGCTGTGACACCGAGCGCCTGCCGTACGGACATCGTGGCAGCAACCATCCGGTGAAGAACGTCATCACGGGTAAAGTGTATCTGACCTCGCAAAACCACGGCTATGTTGTAAAGCCGGAGTCGCTTGCAGTATCGCCACTTGAGTTGACATTTGTGAACGTAAACGATAAATCAGTCGAAGGTGTTCGTCATAAAACATTGCCGATCTCGTCTGTGCAGTTCCATCCAGAAGCACATGCGGGCCCGGATGATACGAATCATTTGTTTGCGGATTTTATCCGCCAATGCCAGGCTACAGGAGAGAAAAGTTATGCCTAAATTACCCGACATCAAAAAAGTTCTCGTTTTAGGCTCCGGTCCGATCGTCATCGGGCAGGCGGCTGAATTTGACTATGCCGGTGCGCAGGCATGTCTGGCGCTGCGCGAAGAAGGCGTAGAAGTTATTCTCGTTAACAACAATCCAGCAACGATCATGACCGATGATGAAGTGGCAGATCGTATCTATATGGAGCCGCTCACGGTTGAAGCGGTGGAGAAAATTATCGCCAAAGAACGCCCGGATGGCGTGCTGCCAACACTTGGTGGTCAGACGGGTCTGAATCTGGCGGTGGAATTGTCTAAGGCAGGTGTGCTAGAGAAGTATGATGTGCAGCTACTCGGCACCCCACTTGACACAATTATTCGCGGGGAAGACCGCGAAGAGTTCAAGCAGATGATGAAAGACATTGGGGAGCCGGTTCCCGAAAGCGAAACGGTGCAAACGGTAGACGATGCGGTTGTGTTTGCGAACAGCATCGGGTATCCGGTTATTGTGCGTCCGGCCTATACGCTCGGCGGCGCGGGCGGCGGCTTTGCCAATGATGAAGCGGAACTTCGCGTGGTGGCGAAGCGTGGCTTGAATGCAAGTCCGATTCAGCAAGTATTGATCGAGCGCAGCATTAAAGGCTGGAAAGAAATCGAGTACGAAGTTATGCGTGATGCGAACGATACGTGCATCATCGTCTGCAACATGGAGAACTTCGACCCGGTGGGCGTGCATACAGGGGATTCCATCGTATTTGCACCGTCCCAGACACTGACAGACCGCCAGTACCAGATGCTGCGCTCTGTGGCATGTAAAGTGATTCGGGAGCTTGGTGTTGTTGGGGGTTGCAACATTCAGTACGCGCTTGATCCGCACAGTGACGATTACTATCTAATCGAAGTAAACCCACGGGTAAGCCGTTCATCTGCGCTTGCATCGAAAGCCACTGGCTATCCGATTGCTCGTACAGCGGCGAAGCTGGCACTTGGCTATCATCTCGACGAAGTCGTGAACCCGATCACGGGCTATACGTATGCAAGTTTTGAACCGGCAATTGACTATGTGGTGGCGAAAATCCCACGCTGGCCGTTCGACAAGTTCCCACATGCGGATCGTACGCTTGGCACACAGATGAAGGCAACGGGCGAAGTGATGTCGATTGATCGTACGCTCGAAGGCGCTTTGCTGAAAGGTATTCGCTCGCTTGAGATTGGCATTCAGCACGTAGAGCTCGGTTATGTGAAAGAAGCAAGCGACGATGAGCTGATTGAACAGATGGTTACCGCAACCGATGAGCGTATTTTCTACATCACAGAAGCACTCCGCCGTGGCATGAGTGTGGATGCGATTCATGAGAAAACACAGGTAGATCGGTTCTTCTTGAACGCGCTGGCTCGTATTGTAAAGCTGGAGAAAACAATGGAAGACGCACGCTGGAGCGGTATGAAGAAGGAACTGTTGAAAGAAGCGAAGCTGCGCGGTTTTGCGGACAGTACGATTGCTCGCTTGTGCGGCACGAGCTTTGAGGAAGTACGCGCGGCACTGAAAGAGTGGAGTATCCGCCCGGCTTACAAGCTTGTAGACACATGCGCGGCTGAATTTGTGGCGGCGACACCATACTACTATTCAACGTGGCAGGGACGCGACGAAGTGCCGGTTACGAAAGCAGACAAAAAAGTGCTGGTCTTAGGTTCCGGTCCGATCCGCATTGGCCAGGGCATCGAGTTCGACTACTGTTCCGTACATGCGGCGAAATCGCTTCGTAAGCATGGTATTCAGGCAGTTGTCATTAACAACAACCCGGAGACAGTATCGACGGATTACAACACAGCGGACCAGTTGTACTTTGAACCGCTTGCGTTAGAAGACGTATTGAACGTGATCGAAAAAGAACAGGTAGACGGCGTTATGGTACAGTTCGGTGGCCAGACGGCGATTAACCTTGCGGAGAAGCTGCAAAAAGCAGGTGTGCATGTATATGGCACATCTGTGGAAGCAATCGACATGGTTGAAGACCGAGAGCTGTTCTACGCGATGCTGCGCAAGCTCGACATCCCGCACATTCCGGGTCAAGGTGTGAACAGCCAGCAGGGGGCACACCTTGTGGCAGAAGAAATCGGTTATCCGGTACTTATCCGCCCTTCATATGTAATTGGCGGTCGCGGTATGGCTGTGCTGCATAATGGGGAAGAGCTGGATCAGTATTTCGCGGACTGGAATCGCTACACGTCATCCGGCGCGTTGTTCCCGCTGTTGATTGATAAATACGTATCCGGTATGGAAGTGGAGATCGATGCGATCTGCGACGGTGATGACATCCTCATCCCGGGCATTTTCCAGCATATCGAGCGTGCAGGCGTTCACTCCGGTGACAGTATGGCCATCTTCCCGTCTCCGCATCTTACAGATGCACAGCGTGAAGAGATCGGACGCTATGCTGCACTCATCGCCAAAGAAATGAAAGCAAGCGGCTTGATCAATTTGCAGCTGGTAATCGACGATAAGGGCACGATTTATGTACTGGAAGTAAATCCGCGTGCTTCCCGCACGGTTCCAATCGTCAGCAAAGTAACCGGCATCCCGATGGTGGCACTTGCTACGCGGGCACAGATGGGCGAGAAGCTGGCCGACATGGGATATGGTACGGGTATGATGCCGCGAATTCCGTTCTATGCGGTGAAAGGTCCGGTATTCTCGACAATCAAGTTGAATGGTGTCGACCCAGCGCTTGGACCGGAGATGAAATCGACCGGGGAAGTAATTGGCCTTAGTTATTCGGTGGAAGAGGCGATTGGCAAGGCGATTGCCTGGAAAGAAGGCATCTGCGACTGGTTAGTGAACGGCGATATGATTTTACTGTCGCTGTCTGAACAGGACAAAGCGGCGTTCGTGCCGCACATTGCGATGCTGAAAAAACTTGGCGTACAGGTAATTGCCACACCGGGTACAGCAGCCCTCCTGAACGAGCATGGCTTGAAAGTGGCAGAAGTTGTAGAAACGGTAGAGCGTGTGAAAGACATTTGTGCCGACCGTCCTGTGAAAGCGTTCGTGAACACTCCAACGCTTGGAAATAAACGTGGTCGTCTTGGATTTGAACTGCGCCAGCTGGCCCTTGCGCTGAATATTCCGTGCTTTACGTTCCTTGATACGTTCGCATCGTACCTTGATGTACACGGACATAGTGCAGGTGAAGCGATTGACCTCGGTTCGTATTTAAATGGGGCGAAACGAAAGGAGTCTGTGAAATAAGATGACAGTAGCTGAACAATTAAAGGGCAAGGATTTCCTCTGCCTCTCTGATTATACAAAAGAAGAAATCCAGTATTTACTCGATCTGGCGGCGAAGCTGAAAGATGAGCAGAAAAAAGGAATCCCGCATCCACATCTGGCGGGCAAAACACTTGGCATGATTTTCGAAAAATCATCCACTCGTACCCGTGTATCGTTTGAAGTGGGGATGTACCAGCTCGGTGGGATGGCGATGTTCCTGAGCGGACGCGACTTACAGATCGGACGTGGTGAGCCGATCTCGGATACGGCGCAAGTATTATCGCGCTACATTGACGGCATCATGATTCGGACGTTCTCGGATGATATGGTGCGTGAGCTTGCGGAATTCGCATCGATTCCGATCATTAACGGGCTGACCGACATGCAGCACCCATGCCAGGTGATGGCGGACTTCCAGACGATCATCGAGCAGAAAGGCAAGCTGGAAGGATTGAAGCTTGCGTATGTAGGAGATGGCAATAACATGGTACATTCTCTGATGATCGGAGCGGCGAAAGTGGGCATGCATGTATCGGTTGCGTCCCCGGCAGGCTATGAGCCGAATGCGAGCGTAACCGAGATGACCAAACAATTCGCGCAGGAAACAGGCGTGAATGTTGTCGTTACGCATGATCCGATGGAAGCGGTAAAAGATGCCGATGTCATCTACACAGACGTATGGGCAAGCATGGGTCAGGAAGCGGAGCAGCAGGAACGGATTGAGAAGTTCAAAGGTTTTGAAGTGAACGGAGAGATGATGAAGCAGGCGAATCCGGATGCGATCTTCCTGCATTGTCTGCCAGCACACCGTGGGGAAGAAGTGGCGGCGGAAGTCATTGATGGTCCACAGTCACGCGTGTTTGATCAGGCGGAAAATCGTCTACATGCGCAAAAAGCGGTGCTTGTGGCGCTGATGGGCTAACACAAAAATGAGAGGATGTAGGTGTGGAAATCGCCTGCGTCCTTTTTTGTTTTGTGGAATCGTGCAACTTTGGTGGTGGGGGGAGAGAAGAGAGAAGCCGTTCGCTTGGGTACGCTTTGCGGAGAAGTGTCCACTGTCCGCTCCAGGAGCTCGGCGAACTTGCCCGCAAAAGAGGGCCCACGATGTATCTTCATGGAAGGGTTGCGGGCAAAGGCCCGTTCGCCGTGCTCCTTCCGCTAGGTAGCGCGTACAAGAGCTCTCTTGCTTCTCTCTTCTCTCCTCCCAACAAAGTTGGGATTCAAAAAACAAAAAACAATCTGTAGAGCGAAGCTACAAAATACTTGTGAGAGAGCATTGACCTGCCCACGCTTGGTTAGGAGCGGAGAAGGGAGGCGACACGGAACGCCTGTACGTGATTCACCCAGCGGAGGGGTTCGGGCGCACGGGCCTTTGCCCATAACCCTTCCGTGAATAACATCCTGACCTTTTATGGGTGAGTGCGTCTGGACCCTGGAGCGACCAGATTTGCTTCTCCGTTGAGCGTACCGAAGTGACAGTCGCCTCCCTTCTCCGCTCCTCCACCGCACATTGGGTAGATCGAGGCCCAGCAAGTACAGGATTTTATCCATGCTCCCCTTTTTTGTATAAATTACCGCCTTCCGGTTACTCTACTATGTGACCAATTATGCCAAAAGGAGGCAGGATAGTTATGAAGAAAATCTGGAAATCGGCAGCGCTGGCAGCGGTCCTGATGCTGGTCCCGATGCAGGCATTCGCTCATCCGGGAGGCGAAGCCATATCCCCGGAGCTTAAGCAGATTCATACCCAGTTAAAAGAAATTAAGGATCAGAACCATGAGCTAATGCGTACCGTTTACGATAAGTGTCGGACGCAGATGGAAGCGCTCAAAAAGGCGAAAGAGAGCCGGGACGCAGCGGCAGAGCGTGAAGCGATGAACAAACTGCGCGAGATGGAGAGACAAATCATTCAGCTGAAAAAAGAGCGGCTGCGCTTTGAGCAAAACGCACATGAGCAGTTAAAAAAGCTGGCACAGTAGCAGAAAACCACAAGAGGCTGATTCAAAAGCTGTAACACGGCGACTGAGGCAGCCTCTTCTTTCTTGGTGTAGGTTTTCTCCAAAGTGTGGTGGAGGAGCAGGATCGGGCGAGTTCGCCGGGCTTCCGGAGCGGACAGTCTACACATCCCTGCCAAGCGTACCGAAACGAACGGCTCCTTCCTTCTCCCACTCCCTCCCCCACACGTTGTCGATATCACAAAAAGTTGTCCTGTTCTTTTTTTGTCTGGAAAACGATGTTTTTTAAGAGAAGTGCTACTATAATGAAAAGTAAGACAGGTTCGACACAGAAAAGAGGGGCAGTTATGTGGAAGACGGTAGACAAGGACGTACTAGATAAACGAAAAGTACCGGCAGCCCGGCTGCGAGCCTGGATTGATCCGGCTGTATTTCCGTTTGAAACAACCGCAGAAGCAGAGCCACTGCATGACGGAATCATCGGGCAGGACCGGGCCGTTCGTGCTATGGAGTTCGGGCTACAGGTTCGGCAGGCCGGATACAATCTATTTGTCATGGGGCCACCGGGGACCGGGAAAACTACATACGCTCGAACAAAAGTAGCGCAGCTAGCTCAAAGCAAGCCGACGCCTGCCGATTGGTGCTACGTATATAACTTTACTCGCCCTGACTATCCGCTGGCCCTATCGTTTCCAGCGGGAGAAGGCCGGGTTTTCAAAGCTTACATAGATGAGTTGTTCCGTGGAATTGAGCGTGCGATCCGGACGACCTTTTCCGGAGAGGAATATGAAAAGCAGCGCCAGTATACGGTGCAGAATTTCAATAACCGGGCACAGGAGTTCTGGGACAAGCTTGAGGATAAAGCGGAACAATTGAATTTTGTTCTGGAGCGAACACCGGAAGGAATTGCGACCATTCCGCTTGTATCTGGTGAGCCGATGAGCAATGAGGCGTTTAGTCAATTATCAAAAGAAGAGCAGGAAGCCTGGGAGAAAAAAAGCAAGCAGATTGAACAGGAAGCAGCGGAGACATTGCGTCAGGTGCACCTGGTTGAGAAAGAGATGGCACAGGCGGTTTCCTCTATGAACAAAGACTCGGCTCGCCATGCGATCTATCATCTGTTCCAGCCGCTTTATAACCTGTACCGGGATGAACAGGTGCAGACATATATAAAAGCGTACGAGGAAAATGTAATCGAAAACCACCAGTTGTTCCGTGAGCAGGAAAAAGAAGAAGATCCGATGGAAAGCTTGCTTGAAACCGACCGGAAAAGCATGTATCACCGTTATCGTGTCAACGTAGTAGTGGACAACAGTGAAGTGGACGGCGCACCAGTCGTCTTCGAGACGAATCCGTCCTATTATAATTTGTTTGGACGGATGGAGTACCGCAGTACGCTTGGTACAATGACGACTGACTTTACCATGATTAAGTCGGGGGCCCTGCATCTAGCAAATGGGGGCTATCTGATTATGCAGGCTGGTGAATTGCTGCGGAATCCGTATGCCTGGCATGTTTTGAAACGCACACTAAAGGCCGCCAGTATTCAGATTGAGAATGCAGCAGAAGAGCAAGGGCTTATCGCAGCAAGCGGGCTAAAGCCGGAGCCGATTCCGCTTCAGGTCAAAGTCGTATTAATTGGTGACCCGGATGTGTACCGCGCACTTGCGGAATGGGATGATGATTTTTATGAGTTGTTTCAGGTCAATGTCGAGTTTGACACGGAGATGAAGAATGAGCAGGCGAACCATCTCGCTTTTGCTTCATTCGTGCGCAGCTACGGGGAACAGGAAGGGTTACGTCCGTTTCATCGCTCTGCGCTGGCTGAGCTGATCGAGCATAGCGTTCGGCTTGCAGAAGATCAGCGAAAACTGACTACTGGATTCCAGGCTGTTACCCGTCTGCTGGTAGAAGCGGAATTCTGGGCGGAGCGGGAAGGAAGCGATATCGTATACGCCCAGCACGTGCGAAGAGCACTTGCGGAACAGGAGTATCGCTCCAACGGAATGGATGAGAGAATGCGGGAGATGATTGAAGACGGCACCATTATGGTCGATGTGGATGGGGAGCGTGTGGGGCAGATTAACGGACTGGCGGTTCTACAGATTGGTGAATACGCATTCGGACAGCCGCATCGCATTACGGCTCAGACATTCATTGGACGCAGCGGTATTATTAACATTGAACGTGAGACTTCGTTAAGCGGGCAGATTCATCACAAAGGTTTGTTGATTTTGAGTGGGTATCTGGCCGGAAAGTTTGCGCAGGATAAACCACTTCCGCTATCGGCTAGTATCACGTTCGAACAGACATACAGCATGATTGACGGAGACAGTGCGTCTAGCACGGAGCTATACGCGCTCCTTTCTTCCTTATCTGGCATTCCGATTCGCCAGGGGATTGCGGTTACCGGATCTGTGAATCAGTGGGGCGAGATTCAGCCAATCGGAGGCGTAAATGAAAAAATAGAAGGTTTCTTTGCTGTATGCCGGGCACTTGGTCTGACAGGTGGGCAGGGGGTTATCATTCCGCATCAGAATGTGAAAAACTTGATGCTGCGCCGGGAAGTCATCGAGGCTGTAGAGAACGGCATGTTCCACATCTGGCAGGTGCGGACGATTGAAGAAGGCATTGAAATTCTTACAGGCATAGAAGCAGGCGTGCATGGAGAAAAAGATGGTTATCTGGATGATACATTGTTTGCCGCTGTTAACAAACGACTGGAACGTATGGCCGCTGCCGGAAGCGATCCAGCTGACCTCGTAATTGATGTTGATTCGGATGTGGTAAAACAAATTATGGATCAAGAAACTGGAAAGTAGTTTTTTTATAAAAAAGGTATTGAATTTTTATGAATAAGGATGCATAATATTGCATAGTGAATCAAACGAAAAACGAGTTCGTTTTATAAAGGAGAGACATATAATCATGGCAAAGGACAAAATTATTCTCGCTTATTCTGGCGGCTTAGATACTTCCGTAGCAATCAAATGGCTACAAGAAAATTATAATTACGACGTTATTGCGGTAGCACTTGATGTCGGCGAAGGTAAAGACCTTGATTTCGTACGGGATAAGGCGATCCAGGTCGGCGCAATCAAATCATACGTAGTTGATGCAAAAGAACTGTTTGCAAACGAGTTTGTACTTCCGGCTCTGAAAGCAAATGCGATGTATGAAGGCAAATATCCAGTTGTATCGGCACTGTCTCGTCCGCTTATCGCGAAAGTGCTGGTTGACATCGCGGCAGAAGAAGGCGCAGTTGCCATCGCACACGGTTGCACAGGCAAAGGGAACGACCAGGTTCGTTTCGACGTTTCCATCACAGCACTCAATCCAGACCTCAAAATCGTCGCTCCAGTACGTGAGTGGGGTATGAGCCGTGACGAAGAAATCAAATATGCAATGGAGCACAACATTCCGATTCCAATCGATCTCGACAACCCGTTCAGCATCGACCAGAATCTGTGGGGACGTGCATGCGAGTGCGGCGAACTCGAAAATCCGTGGAACGAGCCGCCGAAGGGTGCGTATGACCTGACTGCTCATCTCGAAGATACACCGGATACACCGGAAGAAATCGAGATCGAATTTGTTCAAGGTAAACCAGTTGCGCTGAATGGCAAACAAATGCTTCTGAGCGAACTGATTCTTGAACTGAACCAAATCGCAGGCAAGCACGGGGTAGGCCGTATCGACCACGTAGAAAACCGTCTTGTTGGGATCAAATCTCGTGAAGTATACGAAGCACCGGGTGCGATCACACTCATTCTGGCACACCGTGAGCTGGAATTCCTGACACAGCCGCGTGAAATCGCACAGTTTAAACCGATCGTTGAACAAAAAGTTTCCCAGGTGATTTACGAAGGCCTGTGGTTCTCTCCAATTACAGATGCTCTCAAAGCATTCGTGGAAGAAACACAAAAATTCGTAACGGGTACAATCCGTGTGAAACTGTTCAAAGGCCATGCGATTGTTGTGGGACGTAAGTCAGAATCATCTCTGTACGATGAAAACTTGGCAACATACGGCACAGAAGACACATTCGATCACAAAGCAGCGATCGGGTTTGTTAAACTGTGGGGTCTGCAAACACAAGTGTTCGTTCAAACAAACAAAGACAAACTTGACCATACACCGAAAGCGGTTATTATCGATAAAAAAGAAGCGATGCAGCAATAATAAAGACAGGAATGCAATAGCAGAGAGGGGGGAGGCGTTTTCCGTTCTGGCACAGCCGGGGCTGGGAAACGCCTTGTATTTATGAAATTATGGGGCGGTCGGTTTACTAAAGCCACAGATAAGCTTGTAGAAGAATACACAGCATCCATTCAGTTCGACCAGCAATTATGGAAAGAAGACATCACAGGTAGTCTCGCACACGTAGCGATGCTTGGCAAATGCGGCATTATCGGTGAAGATGAGGCAGCAACAATTGCAGAAGGTCTCAAAAAAGTAGCCAAAATTATTGAAGCAGGCGAAGCTGAGTTCACGATTTCGAATGAAGACGTACATATGAACGTCGAAAAAATGCTGCTCGATGAAGTGGGCCCGGTCGGCGGCAAGCTGCACACAGGCCGCAGTCGTAATGATCAGGTTGCCACAGACATGCACCTGTATTTGCGTGCACGTGTTGTTGAACTCGTAGCTCTGATCGCACAAGTGCAGGAGGCTCTGTTAGAGCAGGCGAAAGCAAATGTAGATACGATTCTACCGGGTTATACGCATCTGCAGCGTGCGCAACCGATTTTGTTCGCGCATCATCTGATGGCGTATTATTCCATGTTCCAGCGCGACGCAGAACGGTTAATGGATAGCTTCAAGCGCATCAACGTGCTGCCGCTTGGTGCGGGCGCACTTGCGGGTACGACATTCCCGATTGACCGGGAATACGTAGCGGAATTGCTCAAGTTCGATGCTGTTTATACAAACAGTCTGGATGCGGTAAGTGATCGGGATTTTATCATTGAATTCCTCAGCGGTTCATCGCTTCTGATGGCGCACTTGTCCCGTCTGTGTGAAGAAATGATTTTATGGATGAGCAACGAGTTTAATTTTGTGGAGCTTGATGATGCATTCTGCACGGGATCAAGCATCATGCCGCAGAAGAAAAATCCGGATGTAGCCGAGCTTGTACGCGGCAAAACAGGTCGTGTGTATGGCAACCTCATGGGGATGTTGACGGTACTAAAAGGGCTGCCGCTCGCCTATAACAAGGACATGCAGGAAGATAAGGAAGGCATGTTCGATACCGTTACGACGCTGCACGGTGCGCTGTCGCTATTCGCTCCGATGATTCGTACGATGAAAGTAAAGAAAGAAAACATGCGTCAAGCTGTGGCAGAAGACTTTTCGAATGCTACAGACCTGGCCGATTATCTCGTAGGCAAAGGCATGCCATTCCGCCAGGCGCACGAAGTTGTCGGCAAAAGCGTGCTGTACTGCATCGATGCGGGCAAATATTTGCTCGATATGAAGCTTGATGAGTATAAGCAGTTCTCCGAGCTGTTTGAAGATGATATTTATGCCGCTCTCGATCCGAAGCAGGTTGTGAATGCACGCAACGTGCTCGGCGGCACGGCGAAAAACCAGGTAGAAATTCAACTGAACGCAGCTTCTATTGATTTGCAGCGTACACATCAGTGGGTAGAAGACCACGAGCAAAAAATTGACGTGCAACTTTTATAGAATGAATAGTGAAGGCTAGCATTCAGAAGAATGTGGCATCATTTGTCCCATCATCCCTTTCCATAGCAGGAGAGGGATGATTTTTTATCGACAAATGGTATAATAATAGATGGGTTTTGTGTTGAATGATGTCATTTCTTGGTAAAAGCAATAAAATACATTGTAGTTTGGGTGATCAAATTTGATAGAAATGCAAGATGTATGGAAGACGTATCCGAACGGTACGGTCGCGCTGCAGGGCATTGAGGTTTGCATCAAAAGCGGCGAATTTGTCTATGTTGTGGGACCTTCCGGCTCAGGGAAATCAACGTTTATTAAGTTGATGTACCGCGAAGAAACCGCAAGTAAAGGTCAGATCATGCTGACAGCAGACGGGGAGACCTTTGCCATTAGCCGCATCAAGGAAAAGCAAATTCCGTATGTGCGTCGTAAGATTGGCGTCGTATTTCAGGATTTTAAACTGTTGCCGCGTCTGACAGTTTATGAGAATGTAGCATTTGCGATGGAAGTTATTGAAACACCGGTCAAAGATATTAAGCCGCGTGTGATGGAAGTGCTTGAGCTTGTTCGCTTGAAGCATAAAGCACGCTCGCTTCCCGATCAGCTTTCTGGTGGGGAGCAGCAGCGGGTGGCAATTGCACGGGCGATCGTAAATAACCCGAGCATCATTATCGCCGATGAGCCGACCGGAAACCTTGACCCGGAGACGTCGATGGATATTATGCAGACGCTTCTTGATATTAATCGGCGCGGCACGACCGTTGTGATGGCCACGCATAATAAAGAAATTGTAAATACCGTACGGAAGCGAGTTATTGCGATTGAAGCAGGCCGCATCATTCGGGATGAGCAGAGAGGGGAGTACGGCTATGAAGACTAGCACAATGACCCGTCATCTGCGTGAAGGATGTAAGAACTTAGGTCGTAACGGCTGGATGACATTTGCCTCGATCAGTGCCGTGATGATTACCCTGCTGACTCTCGGCGTGTTTCTCTTGCTGGCGTTGAATATACAGCATTTGGTTGAGAAGGTAGAGAAGCAGGTTGAGATTCGTGTTATGCTTGATGTTACGAGTGATCAGGCACAAGCCAAGCAGGTAGAAGCAGAGATACGCAAGTTTCCAGAATTACAAGGAATTGAGTTTGTCTCCAAGCAGCAAGGATTGAACAGCTTAAAGCAAAGCTTTGGCAAGCAAGGTTCGCTCTTAAATGGGCTGGAAAAAGAAAATCCGCTGCCTGATTCGTATATCGTGAAGGCAAAATCACCGCAGCAGACGGGAGCACTCGCCCAAAAGATTGAAAAGATCCCGGGTGTAAAGAGTGTAAACTACGCGGAGCAAACAACCGCAAAATTGTTTGCGATTACGGATATGATCCGGTTTGTTATTGTGGCGTTTATTTTTGCGCTCGCCTTTACGGCCATGTTCGTCATTGCCAATACAATTAAGCTAACTATTTTCGCACGTCGCCGCGAGATTGAGATTATGAAGCTTGTTGGAGCAACCAATGGCTTTATTCGCTGGCCATTTTTTGTAGAGGGCGCGCTGATGGGTGTTTGCGGCGCGATCTTACCGATTGTGATTCTAGCAGTGAGTTATAACTCGCTTTTGAACTTCGTGGAA
This sequence comes from Aneurinibacillus soli, assembly GCF_002355375.1. Taxonomy (GTDB): domain Bacteria; phylum Bacillota; class Bacilli; order Aneurinibacillales; family Aneurinibacillaceae; genus Aneurinibacillus; species Aneurinibacillus soli. The sequence goes on from NZ_AP017312.1 coordinate 708,509, forward strand.
GGGCAGCTTGCGCTCTCTTTTCTAGATTTACTGCCGCTTTATCCAGTAATGCTGCAGGTTGCATTTATCCTGCTCGGCATTGGTGCCTTTATCGGTATTTGGGGAAGTATGATGTCTGTGCGCAAATTCTTGCGCGTGTAAAAGGTAGATATAAAATAAGAGATTTGCAATTCGGGGAGGAAAAGATGACAAAGAAATTCCTGATTCCGCTTGTGGCAGCTCTTGCAATTACGGGGCTTACTCCGGCAGCTAGCCGGGCTGGTAGTGTATCTGATGTGCAGCAGGAAATTGACCAGATTCGCCAGCAAAGCCAAGCAGCAAAAGCAAAAGTGGGAACGATTAATCAGCAGATTAATAAGTTACAGACTCAGCAGCAGGATACAAAAGAAGACATCATGAGCATTGACCTAAAAATGAATGATACACAAGCGAAAATTGATCAATTGAATCAAAAAATCCAGACGACAACCGTTGAGCTTCAGGCAGCTGCCAAAGAACTTCAGGCAGCGATGGAGCGCGTGCAGAAGCGGGATAAGCTGCTCAAAACACGCGTGACCGCCATCTATGAAGCAGGTGACATTTCGTATTTGGAAGTATTGCTCGGCTCTCAGGATTTCGCAGATTTCCTGGAGCGTCTGGATGCGGTCAAATCGATTGTCGATCAGGATGTAACGATTTTAGAAGATAACAAGCGCGACCGCGATATTATCGAGAAACGCAAAAACGAGATTCAGGCGAATCTGACTAACTTGAAAACCATGCAGGCAGAAAATCAGCAGTTAATCGCTGACATGGCAGCGCAGAAAGCGGATCGTGAACGCATTCTGAAAGAGTTAGAGAAGCAGGAAGGCGATCTGGTCGAAATCAAAGACGAGCAGGAGCAGGCGGCACTCGAGCTTGTAAACCAGCTTCAGCGAAAAATCGATGAGCAAAACCAGGCCAATTCGGGTAGCACGGGTGGAGACTCAGGTGGACAGCCTTCTTTCCATGGAAGTGGGCAACTAAGCAACCCATTGCCGGGAGCGCGCTTGTCATCTCCATTCGGATACCGAATCCATCCGATTTTGCATATTCGTAAATTCCACGACGGACAGGATATGGCGGCTCCAGAAGGAAGTACGATCATGGCAGCAGGTGATGGAGTAGTAGCGTCAACGGGTTACATGAACGGCTATGGCAATACCGTAGTCATCTATCACGGAAACGGACTGAGCACGCTGTATGCGCATATTCGAAACGGCGGTATTATGGTGTCAGAAGGCCAAACGGTAAAAGCTGGACAGAAAATCGCAGAAGTAGGGGCAACCGGACGTGCGACTGGGCCACATCTTCATTTTACCGTGATCAAAAACGGACAGAAAGTAAATCCGATGTCCTATATTAATTAAACAACTCACGATGACGGATATATCCAGGGTATATCAGTCATATACTAAGTGATAGAAGTCGGATTATACAAAGGTGGTGCGTATAGTGGTAGTGAAACGCCGCACGTTTATCACCATCATTCTGCTAGCTGTTGTATGTACAAGCATCGTGACGCTTGCGGCTGCCAAGTACGCTGGACAGGCGTGGGGCAGCAGTGGTACAGCAGGAAATAAGCAGGAGATGGTGACGGCACCGAACCCGGAACTGGCGAAGATTTATGAAGCGTACCAGGTCATTCAGGGAACGGCTCTGGAGAAGCGGGAGCAAACTAAGCTGATTGACGGTGCTATCGAAGGCATGGTCAAGACGCTGGATGACCCATTCTCCGATTATATGAATCAGAAAGAAACGAAAGATTTCAACTCATCGATTCAGTCCACCTTTGAAGGGATTGGGGCCGAAGTCACGCTTAAAAATGACAAGGTGACAATCGTTTCTCCATTCAAAGGTTCTCCTGCGGAACGTGCAGGCTTACGTCCGGGAGATCAGATTCTGAAAGTAAATGGCAAAAGTTTGAATGGCATGAGCTTAACGGATGCCGTTCTACAGATTCGCGGACCAAAGGGAACGAAAGCAGAGCTTGAAATCGTACGAGCTGGTATGTCTGATCCGATGCAGATTACGGTTGTCCGGGATGATATTCCAGTGGAAACTGTATATGCGGGCACCGTTGAGAAGGACGGTAAAACGTATGGCAAGATCGAGATCACACAGTTCTCTGAAAACACGGCTCAGCATTTTGAAAATGAGCTGAAAAAGCTGGAAGCGAAAAACATTAGTGGTCTGATTGTGGATGTGCGAGGCAATCCGGGAGGCCTGTTGAAATCAGTAGAAGCCATTGGGAATCTCCTCGTACCGAACAAGGGGATAATCCTTCAGGTACAGTACAGCGATGGTCGTAAAGACATCGTCCGTTCTGATCTTAAGCAGGCGAAGTATCCGGTTGTGATCTTAACAGATAAAGGAAGTGCGAGTGCGTCGGAGATTCTTGCGGGTGCCCTTCAGGAAAATGGCTATAAAGTAGTCGGTGACCAGTCATTCGGGAAAGGAACCGTACAGAATACGATTCCGCTAGAAGACGACAGCCAGCTGAAAATCACAGTCGCCAAATGGCTGACGCCGAAAGGAAACTGGATTCACAAAAAAGGCATCACACCGGATGTGAAAATTAATCAACCGGACTATTTCACAGCTGCCCCGATCTCGGACAAAACAGAACTGGTGCGTGATATGAACAGTGCAGATGTGAAAAACCTGCAGTTGATTCTTAAAGGGCTTGGTCAAGCTCCGGGACGTCAGGACGGTTATTTTGATAGCCGTACGGAAACAGCGGTAAAAGCATTCCAGAGTCTGCACCAGCTTCCGATGACCGGACGAGTGGATAAGAAGACGGCGCAGGTAATGCAGGAAGAGCTGATTACGCGTATCCGTGATCCGAAGAATGATTTGCAAATGCAGGGTGCGCTGGAAGTATTGTCAAGAGAAGCAAAATGATTTTTCAGCAGGGATTAAGAGCTGAAATAGAGAATTGTACAACCACGGCATAGAAATGGCCGTGGTTGTTTTTATGAGAAGTTGGAGGAATATATATGATAGACTGGTCTGCTTTTTTTATTGATCTGCTTATACAGATTCCGCGTACGCTGCTCAGTCCAGCGCTGTATGCGTTTATTCTCTTGCTGTTCTGGTATGCGAGCCGGCAGATTAGACAGGAGCGACACCTGTTTTCTGTGCGGGTGACGTCTGCCCCGCGTGAGATTGTGCAGGCACTTGTTCCAGGAATCTTAGTCGGAGCGGCTGTATCGATTCTCCTGTTAGGATTCGGCATTGCATTGTCGTATTTCGATGTGTTGTCGCTCTGGATCGGAAGTGTACTCCTTGGATTGGTGGCTCCGCGTTTTGCTGCAGCAGGCTATGCGGGTGGGTTATTGATTGTGCTCTCTGTGTTATTCCGTCAGGTAGACGTGAGTGGGACGGGCCTATTAGCGTCATTGGCAGGATGGATGCAGCAGGTGCATGCTCCGGCCGTCGCGGCACTGCTCGGTCTTCTATATATAGCAGAAGGGATATTGTTGCGGCGCCCGTCGTTACACGGCTGCTCACCGATGCTTCTTACTAGTCAGCGGGGGCTTGTGGTGGGAGCTTATCGTGTACGCAGGTTGTGGATCGTTCCGCTGATCACGTTCATTGCAGATGGAACTGGCTCTTATTCATTTGTATTGCCATCTGGCTGGCCATGGTGGGCGGGGGTTGCGGTTCTAAGTCTGCTTCCACTTCCACTTATGATTGGGCATGAGGATACGGCGATTGTCGCGACACCGGACGAGCAGATGCGTCAACCGGGCACATGGATGATAGGGCTTGGTCTGTTGATTTTTGTGCTTGGGTATCTTGGTACGTACTGGTTGCCGTCTGCTGTATTGGGTGGCGTGCTGGCACTGGCCGGGCATGAAGCTTTGCGTATGTACAGCCGCTGGCAGCAGAAGCTTCATGCACCATTGTATGTGCAGCGGAATAAAGGAGTATGCGTGCTCGGTGTTCTGCCGGGGAGTCCGGCAGATGAGATGGAGATTGTGACGGGTGATGTGATCATGCGAGTGAACGGACAGAGCATTACGGGGATAGAGGACTTGTATCCGGCGTTGCAGCAACAGTCCGCCTTTTGTAAAATGGAAGTGTTGAATCGGGACGGACATATCAAGTATGTACAGCGCTCGGTATACCAGGGAGACCATCATCAGCTCGGATTGATTTTGGCACCGGAAGCAGCGGGAGAGAAGGCAGGGTTGCCTCGAATGCGCCGTGGTGGGCTTCCGGGACGAAATCGTCAGGCTTCGGACGAACTAGAATCGAGTGTGCCGTTGGATCAAGGAAAGGATGTTTCGCTTTGATTGTCAATTATATGATTGCACTGATCATGCCGCTTGTACTGGCGGCTGTTCTCTCACGGGTCATACGGAATGTATGGGTAAGTATCATCGCTACATTTGGCATTATGATGGTCGGCTTCGATGGAGCGTACCAGCCGCTTCCGGTTATTCTCATCGGTGCTGCTGCTGGATTGATCGGCATGTACATCGGGTACCTCTGGTTGAAGAAGAACAATCTTACAGAATAAAGTAAAATGTGTTTGATAGGAAAAAGAGGCTGTCCCACTAGCTTATGGGACAGCCTCTTTTGCTCATAAATTGGATGCTACCTGAATTAGTTTGTAGCTGTTTCTTGATGTTTTTCGCCTTTAGCTGGGAACTTGATGCCGAGAGCTTCGAGTTGAGTTTTTGCTTCATCTTTTGTTAAGGTACCCGCTTTTTCTTGCTCAAAAATGGCTTTTACTTTTGCTTTAGTGGCATCGTCAAGTTTATTGAGAAAACCTTGATGACGTTCTGGTGCTTTGATGCCAAGTGCTTCTAGTTGGGCTTTTGCCTGTTCATGAGTTAAAGTACCGGCTTTTTCTTGATCGAAAATAGCTTTTACTTTTTCTTTTGTAGCAGCATCAAGGTTAGCGAAGTGATCTTGACGTTCTGGCAGTTTGATGCCGAGAGCTTCGAGTTGAGTTTTTGCTTGGTCATGAGTTAAAGTACCGGCTTTTTCTTGATCGAAAATAGCTTTTACTTTTTCTTTTGTAGCAGCATCAAGGTTAGCGAAGCGATCTTGATGTTGTGGCGCTTTGATGCCGAGAGCTTCGAGTTGAGTTTTTGCTGCTTCTTGTGTTAGTGTACCGGCTTTCACTTGATCGCGAATGGCTTTTACTTTTTCTTTCGTTGCAGTATCAAGAGTAGCATGTGCATGGTGTCCAGCATGTTGTTTCACTTGGGATGGTGATTGTGTAGGTGCATCAGCAGCAAATACAGATCCAACGGATGCAAGAGCGAATACAGCACCTAATGCAGTCGCAACAATTTTCTTTTTCATAAATAGCCATCTCCTTTAAAGTAAGTGTAATTTTGTTTACGTCTTAATAATGGACTAGAAATGTGGTAGGAATGTCAAACAATTATGGGGAATTATAAAAACCTACGTTTTTTTTATTACTTTTTCCCTTAATTGTAATTGTCTAGCTCAGAAAGAGAACTTTTGTTCGGTAAAATTGCGTTTTCATATAGCTCATATGCTATAATAAAAGGTAGCATTTCGTGCAGAAAGATGGTGAGATGTTGGAAAAGCTTACGAAAAAATTCGAGCTCGTCTCTGATTACGAACCAAAAGGTGACCAGCCGACTGCGATTGCCGCATTGGTGAATGGGATCGAAGCGGGCAAGAAGCATCAAACACTGCTGGGCGCAACTGGAACGGGGAAAACATTCACGATGGCGCAGGTCATTAATCGTGTCCAGAAGCCGACGCTGGTGATTGCCCACAATAAAACACTCGCTGCTCAGCTAGCCAGCGAGTTCAAGGATTTCTTCCCGCATAATGCGGTGGAATATTTCGTCAGCTACTATGATTACTACCAACCGGAAGCGTACATTCCGCATTCCGATACGTATATTGAGAAAGATGCAAGCATTAATGAAGAGATTGACAAGCTCCGCCACTCGGCAACGAGCGCACTGTTTGAGCGCAATGATGTCATTATTGTGGCGAGTGTGTCTTGCATTTATGGTCTCGGTTCCCCGCAGGAATACGGTTCTCTTCTATTATCGTTGCGCCGGGGAATGGAGAAAGGGCGCGATGACGTGCTGCGCAAGCTGATTGATATTCAGTATGATCGGAACGACATTAACTTTACGCGCGGCACATTTCGTGTGCGTGGAGATGTAGTCGAGATTTTTCCAGCATCTACGACTGAACATGCGATACGCGTCGAGTTTTTCGGTGATGAGATTGAGCGGATCACAGAGATTGATATCGTAACGGGTAAGGTGCTTCTGGAACGGGAACACGCTGCGATTTTTCCGGCTTCCCACTTCGTAACCGGGCCGGATAAGATGAGCAAGGCGATTGTCAGCATAGAAGCGGAGCTGGAACAGCAGCTGGCGCATTTTAAAGAGCAGGGGAAGCTACTAGAAGCGCAGCGCTTAGAGCAGCGGACGCGTTATGACATCGAGATGATGCAGGAGATGGGCTACTGTTCGGGTGTGGAGAATTATTCGCGCCATCTAACAGGGCTTGCGCCGGGGGCGACACCGTATACGCTACTTGATTACTTCCCGGATGATTTCATGATTATGGCGGATGAGTCTCATATTATGATTCCGCAGATTCGCGGGATGTATAAAGGGGATAAAGCGCGGAAGGATATGCTCATTCAGCATGGCTTCCGTCTGCCATCTGCGGCAGATAACCGTCCGTTGCAATTCCAGGAATTTGAGAAGCACGTTAACCAAATTCTTTATGTATCAGCGACGCCGGGTCTGTATGAATTGGAGATTGCACCGGATGTGGTCGAGCAGGTGATTCGTCCGACTGGTTTGCTTGATCCAACGATTGATGTGCGTCCATCACAGGGACAGATTGATGATCTGGTGGGTGAGATCAATGAACGCATCGCTTGTCATGAGCGGGTGCTTGTAACGACACTCACGAAGAAGATGTCGGAGGATTTAACCGACTACCTCAAAGAGATTGGAATCAAGGTGCGCTATCTGCACTCGGATATTAAAACGATCGAGCGTATGCAAATTATCCGTGATCTGAGACTTGGTGTATTTGACGTGCTGATTGGCATTAACCTGCTGCGGGAAGGGTTAGATATACCAGAAGTATCGCTGGTGGCGATTCTTGATGCGGATAAAGAAGGATTCCTGCGCAACGAACGTTCACTGATCCAGACCATCGGGCGGGCGGCACGTAATGCGAGTGGTCATGTGATTATGTACGCTGATAAAATCACGCAATCCATTGAGAAGGCATTGGATGAGACGAGCCGTCGCCGGAAGCGGCAGATTGCGTATAACGAAGAACATGGCATCACACCGCAGACGATTCAGAAAGCGGTACGTGATGTGATCGAAGCAACGAAAGTGGCCGAACAAGAGGAAGAGTATTTGCCGCAGAAGATGTATAGCAAGTTGAGTAAGAAAGAGCGTAAAGAAGTAGTGGCACGCATGGAAGACGAGATGAAGGAAGCAGCACGGGCCTTGAATTTTGAGCGGGCGGCTGAGCTGCGCGATCTGATTCTTGAATTGAAAGCGGAAGGATGATGACGGACGTATGAGTCGTGAGAATATTGTCATTAAGGGCGCACGCGCCCATAACTTGAAAAATGTTGATATTACGATTCCACGCGACAAGTTTGTGGTTCTGACCGGATTGTCCGGTTCAGGGAAATCGTCGCTTGCGTTTGATACGATTTATGCCGAAGGCCAGCGTCGCTACGTGGAGTCTCTTTCTGCGTATGCGCGTCAGTTCCTTGGCCAGATGGACAAGCCGGATGTGGACTCTATTGAGGGACTTTCTCCGGCGATCTCCATTGACCAGAAAACAACAAGTCGAAACCCGCGTTCTACTGTGGGGACCGTCACCGAAATTTATGATTACTTGCGTCTGTTGTATGCTCGCGTCGGACGTCCACACTGTCCGGAGCACGGGATCGAAATCACGGCGCAGACGGTCGAACAGATGGTGGACCGGATTGTGGCGTATCCTGAGAAAACCCGCTTGCAAATTCTTGCTCCGCTTGTTCAGGGGCGCAAGGGGGAACATGTAAAACTGCTCGAAGAGACTCGCACGCAGGGATATGTGCGTGTGCGCATCGACGGAGAGGTACGGGATCTGTCTGAGGAGATCAAGCTTGAGAAGAACAAGAAGCATACGATTGAAGTTGTGATCGACCGCATTGTGGTGAAAGAAGGTATTGAGAGCCGTCTGGCTGACTCGCTTGAGACGGCGCTTCGCCTGGCAGAAGGTCGTGTGCTCGTTGATGTAATGGAGAAGGAAGAGCTGCTGTTTAGTCAGAATCTCGCCTGCCCGACTTGTGGCTTTAGCATGTCCGAGCTTGAGCCGCGTCTGTTCTCTTTTAATAGCCCATTCGGTGCTTGCTCGACCTGTGACGGTCTAGGTAGCCAGCTGGAGGTTGACCATGATCTAGTCGTACCGGACAAGACAAAAAGCGTGAACGAAGGGGCACTTGATCCGTGGAATAGCTCCACATCGGAATACTACGGCCAGATTTTGAGCTGCGTCGCGAAGCATTATGCGATTGACCTCGACAAACCGTTCGAGGAACTGACAGACGAGCAGCAACATGTACTTTTGTTCGGTAGCGGGAAAGAGGAGCTTCTTTTTCGTTACAAGAGTGATTTTAGTACGACCGTACGAGAGACGCATACAACATTTGAAGGCGTGGTCAACAACGTACAGCGTCGCTATCGGGAGACAGGATCGGACCATGTTCGTCAGCAGCTCGAACTGTACATGAGTCAGAAAGATTGCCCGACTTGCAAGGGAGATCGACTACGTCCAGAAGCACTTGCGGTGCTTATAGGTGGTAAAAGCATTGCGTATGTAACCGATCTGTCGGTTGTTGATGCGCATGTGTTTTTTGATACGTTAGCGTTGACCGATAAGGAGATGCAGATTGCTCGCCTGATTTTGAAAGAGATCAAGGCACGTTTGCAGTTCCTTGTGGATGTTGGACTGGATTACTTGACAATGAGCCGCTCAGCTGGCACGCTGTCCGGTGGAGAGGCGCAGCGTATCCGCCTGGCGACCCAGATTGGTTCGAGTCTCATGGGTGTGCTCTACATTCTCGATGAGCCGAGCATCGGCCTGCACCAGCGTGATAATGCGCGTCTGATTAAGACACTTGAGCATATGCGCGATCTGGGCAACACACTGATCGTAGTCGAGCACGATGAAGATACGATGATGGCAGCAGATTATATTATTGATATCGGGCCAGGCGCGGGCATTCATGGCGGGCAGGTCGTAGCGCAAGGAACGCCCAAGGAAGTTATGGATGATCCGAACTCGCTGACCGGCCAGTATTTAAGCGGGCGCAAGTTCATTCCAGTGCCGCTCGAACGCCGCCAGTCGAACGGCAAATGGATTAAAGTGACGGGTGCGAAGGAGAACAACTTGCGCAATGTTACGCTCAACGTGCCGCTTGGTGTGTTTACGTGTGTAACTGGGGTATCCGGTTCGGGTAAATCGACGTTGATTAATGAAATTTTGCATAAGGCGCTTGCGCGGGACTTGCATAAATCAAAAGCAAAGCCAGGTTCATTCCGTAAAATCGAAGGCATTGAGCATCTGGATAAAGTCATCGACATTGACCAGTCGCCAATCGGCCGAACGCCGCGTTCCAATCCGGCGACATACACTGGCGTATTTGACGACATTCGGGACTTGTTCGCGCAGACGAATGAAGCGAAGATGCGTGGGTATCAGAAAGGCCGTTTCAGCTTCAATGTGAAGGGCGGTCGCTGTGAAGCGTGCCGAGGGGACGGGATTATCAAAATTGAGATGCACTTTCTGCCAGATGTATATGTGCCGTGTGAAGTATGCCATAGCAAGCGGTACAATCGTGAAACGCTCGAAGTACGCTACAAGGGTAAGAATATTGCCGATGTGCTTGCGATGACGGTGGAAGATGCGCTTGAGTTTTTCAAAAACATCCCGCGCATTCAGCGTAAAATGCAGACGCTGTTCGATGTAGGTCTTGGCTATGTGAAGCTTGGCCAGCCTGCGACGACGTTATCCGGTGGGGAGGCACAGCGCGTAAAGCTGGCATCTGAGTTGTACCGCCGCAGCAATGGCAAAACGTTGTACATTCTGGACGAGCCAACAACCGGTTTGCATATTGATGATATTGATCGTCTGCTTCGTGTGCTACAACGTCTTGTAGATGCGGGAGATAGTGTACTTGTCATTGAACACAATCTGGACGTGATTAAGACAGCTGACCATATTGTTGACCTTGGCCCAGATGGTGGAAGCCGAGGGGGTGCGATTGTGGGAGAAGGAACACCGGAAGACCTGGTTAAGGTCGAGGAATCTTACACGGCCCACTTCCTCGCACCTGTGCTTGCACGTGACCGGGAACGGTCTGAAGCCCGCCTGCAGATGCGATAAATCCAGATGTGAATGTAAAATGAAAGGCCCGCTGTCAGATGGCTCTGGCAACGGGCCTTTCTAGGAAATGTGATACAATAGAAGCAAGTATTGTAGAAAGAAAGGGTGGAACAGGTGAAGAAAACATATGTGCGGGACATTATTAATTATTTTCATCTAAAAGTGGCTGCTGGAGAGGCCGGTGTGCGGCGGGAAATCACGGTAAGCGACATCAGTCGTCCGGGTCTCGAGATTGCCGGGCATTTTCAGTTCTACCCGGCCGAGCGCGTACAATTGCTTGGACAGAAAGAAATGAGCTTTTTTAGCATGCTATCTGATGCAGAGAAGGAAGAAAGTGCCGGACGCCTGCTGGATGAGAAGACACCATGCATCTGCGTGGCGCATGGCTGTGAAATCCCGACGATTCTCCTCGAAAAGGCCGAAGAACGTGGAATTCCGGTGCTGACCTCTCCGCTTGCGACTACGAAACTGTCAAGCAAGCTGACTACATATTTAGAAGGGCGATTGGCCCCGACGACGACGATGCACGGGGTGCTTGTCGATGTATATGGGATGGGCGTGCTCATTGTTGGACAGAGTTCCATCGGGAAAAGTGAAACGGCGCTTGAACTTGTAAAGCGTGGCCATCGTCTGGTGGCAGATGATGCCGTGGAAGTGCGACAGACACAGGAGAATCAACTGATTGGCAGCGCTCCGGAGCTTATTCAGCATTTGCTTGAAATTCGTGGCGTTGGCATTATTAATGTCATGACGCTTTTCGGTGCCGGGGCGATTCGGAACTTTAAACGGATCACACTTGTCATTCGCCTGGAGACCTGGGACCCGGAGAAACAGTATGAGCGTCTGGGATTAGATGAAGAGAAATTGAAAATTTTGGATACGGAATTGCCGCAGATTACGATTCCAGTTCGTCCAGGGCGCAATCTGGCTGTTATCGTGGAAGTGGCGTCGATGAACTTCCGTCTGAAGCGCATGGGCTATAATGCAGCGGTTGTGTTCAGTAAGAAGCTGACAGATACGATCGAGGAAGCAGCAGACGACATCTAGGAGGGATACTATATGATTATGGCTCTTAATCCGATCGCGTTCCATCTGGGGCCGATCTCTGTACACTGGTATGGAATTATTCTTGGAACAGCGTCGCTTGTTGGATTGCTGCTCGCCCTGCGAGAAGCGCGTCGCGTTGGCATGGACCCGGAGATTATTATGGATGCGGTTATGTACGGAGTTCCAGCTGCGATTATTGGGGCGCGTATTTATTATGTTATTTTTCGCTGGGATGAATATTACAGCACGCATCCGAGTGAGATTATTGCAATCTGGCATGGTGGAATTGCGATTCATGGTGCGTTAATTGGATCGATCCTAGCAGGCTATATTTATTCCCGAGTTAAAAATATTTCGTTCTGGCGTTTGATAGACATTGTGGCACCGAGCCTAATTATCGGACAAGGGATTGGTCGCTGGGGGAATTTTATGAATCAGGAAGCGCACGGTGGACCTGTGACGCTGGAGTTCTTGCAGGGACTGCATCTGCCGCAGTTTATTATAAATCAGATGCACATCCTTGATCCGGTAACGAATACATACCAGTATTATCATCCAACATTCCTATATGAATCCATCTGGGACATCGCGGGCTTCTTGCTTCTTATTACGATTCGCCGGGTGATTAAAGTACGGCGCGGAGAGTTGTTCCTGACGTATATCATCTGGTATTCGATTGGACGTTTTTTTATAGAGGGACTGCGGACGGACAGTTTGATGCTGACAGAGTACCTGCGTATGGCACAGGTGATTAGTTTGGTGCTGATTGTACTGGCACTGATCCTGATGGTTGTACGTCGCCGCCTTGGTTATGCGGATAAGCGATATGGAGAAGAGTGAGAAACAATACGTACATTAGGAAGGAAGGGATACAATGCTGCGATATGAGTATGTGCTGTTTGATCTTGATGGTACACTGATTGATACGAACAACCTGATTTTAACCTCATTTATGTATACATTAGAAAAATACTATCCAGGCAAATATACGCGTGACGACATTCTCCCGCATATGGGTAAGCCGCTGTATGACCAGATGGAGATATTCGGACCCGAGCATGTGGACGAGCTGGTACAGGTGTATCGTGAGCATAATGACCTCGTACATGACGAACTCGTACGTGAATTTCCGAATGTTGTGCAGACGGTACGTGATTTGGCAGCTATGGGTGTAAAAATGGGGATCGTAACTACAAAACAACGCCATACTGCGGAGATGGGGGTACGCATATTCGGACTTGATCCGTACATGGACGCATTTGTAGCGTATCAGGATACGGAAGAACACAAACCGCATCCAGCACCGGTGTTAAAAGCAATCGAATTACTTGGTGCTGACCCGGCTCGTACATTAATGGTTGGGGATAGTCAGTACGATATTCAGGCAGCACAAAATGCGGGTGTGGCATCAGCCGGTGTAGCTTGGAGTCTGAAGGGGGCGGCGTTTCTTTCTACATTCGAGCCAACGCATCTGCTAAATGATATATCCGACTTAATTCAGATCGTCAAGAAGCCGGTAGAAAACACATAAGAGGTGGCATATGGCAAAGCGAAATACAGAACGCTACCCGGTGACGGGCGCCAATTCACTCTGGCAGATTTATAAGACGGTGAGCTTTTGGAAGGTTATGAAATGCTTTACCGTTGTTCAACTGGCCCGCTACATGCCATGGCTTCCGGTGAAAAACTGGATGTACCGCCATTTGCTCGGCATGAAGATCGGCAGGCAGACATCGGTTGCACTGATGGTTATGATGGATTCGATGTTTCCAGAACGCATTTCGATTGGGGACAATAGCATTGTTGGATATAATACGACGATTCTTGCGCATGAGTATTTAATAGAAGAGTATCGGCTCGGAGATGTAAAGATCGGCTCGAACGTAATGATCGGGGCAAACTCGACGATTCTTCCTGGCGTGACGATTGGTGATGGGGCCATTGTGTCGGCAGCGACACTTGTGCATCAAGACGTGCCAGCCGGGGCGTTCGTAGGGGGGAATCCGATGCGGATCATCCGGCTTCCAAATTCATGAAGAGGTATGAGGCGAGAGGGAAGTATATGTTCAAACGCTGGCTGTTTCTTTTCGGCAGGGAAGTATGAACTGTCCGCTTCAGGGCAAGGCGGGGACCTGCAAAACATCTGGGTTATTTCTGCGATGGAGACAATTGCAGGTCTATCTCCCCACCTTGCCCTTACGCTGGGCTGGAAAAGAAAAGGCCTTGCTTTTTGAACATATACTTCCGGTGCTCACACTTTCATGATTTTTATTGAGTAAGAGAAGCGGAAGTGATTGTTTTGACAAGAACAGAGGAGACAGCGTTCGAAAAGCGCTGTCTTTTCTTTTCATAACCGAGCGGAGACAAGAAATGGGGATTAAGAACGGCAATTGTCTCCATCATTGAGAAGCCCAGATGTTTTGCCGTTCCCCCGTTTCTTGGCGGAGCGGGCAGTCTATACTTCTCCGCTGAAAAGAAACAACAAGCGTTCGAACGCTGTCTCCTCCTCGCCTGGCTCAAACCAATCGCTTTCTACCTCTTTACAAGAGTGAAGTCCCGTGGTAGACTTACAATCAATAAGAATCCTTTAGTTTGGTAGCGAACTAAAGGATAGAAAAGGAGAGAGACACTGATGTCGAGACCGTTAGGCTTTGAAAAACCGCTCGGTATGCGAGATGTACTCCCGGATTTATTGAAGAAACAGCGCAAGCTTGAAGATAAAGTAAAGCAGTGCATGGAACAATGGGGATATGCGGAGATTATGACCCCAACGCTTGAATACTACGATACAGTCGGGGGCGCGAGTGCCACTATTGATAACAAACTATTCAAATTACTCGATCGGCAGGGCAAAACCGTGGTGCTGCGGCCTGATATGACGGCCCCGATCGCACGTGTGGCGTCGTCACTTTTAAAAGATGAGCCGCTTCCCTTACGCCTGATGTACAGCGCGAGCGTATTCCGGGCACAAGCGAAAGAGGCAGGACGCAATGCGGAGTTTGTCCAGCTCGGCATTGAAAACATCGGCTCAGCGTCGGTGGATGCGGATGCAGAAGCGATAGCACTTGCTGTATCCGTGCTGAAAGCTGCAGGGGTACAAACGTTTAAAATTGCGATTGGGCATGTAGGATTTCTGGAGGGGCTGTTCGAAGAAACGGTTCCGCGCAAAGAAGACCGCGATGTGCTGCGAGAGTACTTGCACTGCCGTAATTATGTAGGGTTCCGCCAATATGTGAAAGAATTGCGGCTTCCGGCTGAAAACGAAGCGCGTCTGCGTGAGTTGCTGAAGCTGCGCGGTGGTAAGGAGCTCATTGCACGAGCTGAGGCGATTACGGTGAACGGCCAGGCACGCCGGGCCGTAGCGAACTTGTATGAATTATGGGAAGCGCTCGAAGCGTATCAAGTAACAGACTCTGTCATTCTGGATCTGAACATGAGCAGCAATCTTGATTACTATACAGGTGTTTTGTTCGAAGGGTATGCAGCAAATCAAGGGTTTGCCCTTTGTACAGGTGGACGATATGACGGCCTGATGGCACAGTTTGGACGTCCGTGTCCAGCTACCGGATTTGCTGTTCAAATGGATAGACTACTTGAAGCGGTAGGAGATATGCCAGTACAGGTGGAAAAAAGCTTGATTTTGTATCGGGCATCACAGCGTCAGGAGGCGTTGGAGCTAGCTAGTCGTATGCGCATGGAAGAAGGAAAAGTGGTGGTTGCTCAGCGGAAGGATGAATGGCTGGCGGCTGATTTTTCTCAATATACCGATATTATTGACCTGACGAAGGAGGGAGCATAATGGCGATGCAGGCAAGTGACCGATTAATTGTAGCGATGCCGAAGGGGCGGATTTTTGAAGAAGCGGCGGACCTGTTACGTCGTGCCGGGGTGCCGCTCCCACCGGAGTTTGACGATTCTCGGAAACTAATTGTTCCGGTTCCAGCAGCCAACCTTGATTTTATTCTCGCCAAGCCGACTGATGTTCCGACATACGTAGAGTACGGTGTGGCGGATATCGGAGTAGTTGGAAAAGATGTGTTACTTGAGGAAGACCGCGATGTATATGAGCTGCTTGATTTACAGATCAGCCGCTGTCGCCTGTCTGTTGCGGGCCTGCCAGACTGGAAACCAACCAGCGGCACGCCGCGTGTGGCGACCAAATATCCGCGTGTTGCATCGAAGTATTTCCGAGAGCAGGGCCAGCAGGTGGAAGTAATCAAGCTGAACGGCTCGATCGAGTTAGCTCCACTCATTGGACTTGCCGACCGGATTGTGGACATTGTGTCAACCGGACGTACATTACAAGAGAACGGTCTGGTTGAATTAGAAGAAATCGTGCCAATCACGACCCGCCTGATCGCCAATCGGGTAAGCTACCGGATGAAGAGCGAAGCGGTTGATTATGTATATGAGAAGTTCGCGTCAATTGTGGAGGAGAAATAAATGATACGCATTGTAGAGGCTAACAATTTTTCTACACGCCGCGATGTAGAGAACGGAACTGACATGCAGCGTGCGGCTGTGCTCGATATTTTGGCGCAAGTAAAACAGAACGGCGATCAAGCAGTACTCGATTATACAGCCCGCTTTGATGGCATTACGCTAGATCGCATGCGGGTAAGTGAAGCAGAATTTGCGGAGGCTGAGCAAAATATTAGCCCGGAAGTGCGCGAAGCGATCGAGGCAGCTGCGATCAACATTCGTGACTACCACAGCCGCCAGATGCGCCAATCATGGATGACTACAAAAGAATCGGGTACGATGCTTGGACAGCTGATTCGTCCATTGCAGCGTGTCGGTCTGTATGTACCGGGCGGCACAGCAGCGTATCCGTCCTCTGTCTTGATGAATGCCATTCCGGCACAGGTGGCCGGGGTAGAAGAGATTGCGATGGTTACGCCGCCAGGCAAGGATGGAAAGGTCAATCCAGGCGTGCTTGTAGCAGCGCAAACGCTTGGTGTGACAGAGATTTATAAAGTTGGCGGTGCTCAGGCGATTGCGGCTCTCACATATGGAACGGAAACGATCAAGCCGGTTGATAAAATTGTCGGTCCAGGTAATATCTACGTGGCACTAGCAAAACGTGAAGTATTCGGCTTAGTTGATATCGATATGGTAGCCGGACCGAGTGAGATTGTTGTGCTGGCAGATAACACAGCGAATCCTGGTTATGTGGCGGCTGACTTGCTGTCGCAGGCGGAACACGATGCGATGGCATCTTCTGTTCTGGTTACACCAAGCCGTACACTGGCCAAAGCGGTACAGCAGGAAGTCGAGAAACAACTTGCGGTTCTGCCGCGCCGGGAAATTGCCGAGAAATCCATTCGTGATCACGGTGCGATCTGCATCGTGGATAGTTTGGAACAAGGCATTGATGTAGTCAATCGTCTCGCTCCGGAACATCTTGAGGTCGTCGTGGAAGATGCGATGGAGTATGTAGGTAAGCTGAAAAACGCCGGGGCGATATTCCTTGGTGCATACAGCTCGGAGCCGGTAGGCGACTACTTTGCCGGACCGAACCACGTTCTGCCAACGAATGGTACAGCACGCTTCTCATCCCCGCTTAATGTGGATGACTTCCTGAAGAAAACAAGCTTGATTTCATACAGCCGTCAGGATTTATTGGCGAACGGACAAAAAATCGTGGCACTTGCCCGCCAGGAGGGGCTTGAAGCACACGCGAGGGCGATCCAGATGCGCCTCGATAACGAACAGAACTAGGGGGAACCAGCATGCGTCAGGCATCTATTGCACGTAAGACAAATGAAACGGACATTACTTTATCGTTTGCGGTTGACGGAGAAGGCCGCAGTGAGTTAAAAACGGATGTTCCATTTCTTGACCATATGCTCGATTTGTTTACAAAGCATGGCCAATTCGACCTGAATGTACAGGCAAAAGGCGATATCGAGATTGACTACCACCATACGGTAGAAGATATTGCGATCTGTTTAGGTCAAGCGCTGCGAGAAGCACTTGGTGACAAGAAAGGGATTAAGCGGTACGCAAGCGTATTTGTTCCGATGGATGAAGCATTGGGTCAGGTCATTATTGACATTAGTAACCGCCCGCACCTTGAATATCGTGCTGAATTCCCGTCTGCGAATGTCGGCAATTTCCCGGTTGAATTGTTCCATGAGTTTTTCTGGAAACTGGCACTTGAAGCACGCATTACGCTTCATATTATTGTGCACTACGGACATAACACGCACCACATGATTGAAGCGGTATTCAAAGCACTTGGCCGTGCGCTTGATGAAGCAACGATGATCGACCCGCGTGTGAAAGGGGTCCCGTCCACGAAAGGAATGTTGTAACGATGATCGCGATAATTGATTATGGGATGGGCAACTTGCACAGTGTGAGCAAGGCAGTGGAGCGTCTCGGGTATGCATACAAATTTGTATCAACGGCTGATGAGTTACTTGCAGCAGACGGTGCGATTCTACCGGGGGTTGGTGCATTCGGGGATGCGATGAAAAACCTACGAGAACTTGGTCTAATTGAACCGATTCACCAGTTCGCAGCAAGTGGCAAGCCGCTTGTCGGCATTTGCCTTGGCATGCAGCTTTTATTTGATAGCAGTACCGAGCACGGTGCGAACGAAGGATTAGGGCTTCTTCCAGGTCGTGTTGAGCGCTTTGAAGGGGATTACAAAGTGCCGCATATGGGCTGGAATCGGTTGACGTTCTTGCAGGACAATCGGATTTTTAGAGATGTAGAGCAAGGGTATGTGTATTTTGTACATTCGTACTTTCTTCAGCCGACAGAGGAGAACCGTCCAGTATTGCTGGCGATGGCAGATTATTATCAGGAAGTGCCAGCGATTGTTGGCAAGGGCAATGTATATGGCATGCAGTTCCACCCGGAGAAGAGTGGGACAGTTGGCATGAAGCTATTGCAAAATTTTGCGGAGCTGTGTGAGACGGCGCGTACGACATAACGAGATAGAAATGAGGGTGTGGAGATGAGTTTCATTATTTATCCAGCGATTGACATTCGCGGTGGCAAGTGTGTGCGCCTGTTGCAAGGCGACTACAATCAGGAAACGGTATATGGCGATTCGCCGCTCGATATGGCGAAGCAATGGGCAACGCAGGGCGCACAGTGGGTTCACCTGGTTGATCTCGATGGCGCAAAAGCAGGCCAGCCGGTTAACCATGAAGTTGTATGTGAAATTGCCCGTACGCTTGACGTACCCGTTCAAATTGGCGGCGGCCTGCGCCGAATGGAAGATGTAGAACGCTACATCGAAAGCGGCGTAGCTCGTGTTATTCTCGGAACAGCGGCGATTCAGGATCAGCCATTTGCTGAGCAGGTGCTGGCGAAGTACGGTGATAAGGTGGCGATTGGCATTGACGCCCGAGATGGCTATGTGGCGACACATGGCTGGCTGGAAACGTCTGGGGTAACAGCGGAAGCACTGGCGAAAGTGCTCATTTCCAAAGGAGCGGAGACGTTTATCTACACCGATATTTCTCGTGATGGCACACTAGCAGGACCAAGTACAGAATCAACGGTACAGCTGGCGCGTGCGATCGGCAAAACCGTCATCGCATCCGGTGGTGTGAGTGTAGAGCAAGATCTACTCGAATTGGCGCAGTACGCAAAAGACGGAGTCGGCGGTGCGATTGTAGGCAAGGCATTGTACACAGACCGTATCAATCTTGCGCAGGCATTACGCAGCGTGCAGGGGGTGTAGCGCATGCTGGCAAAACGAATCATCCCGTGCCTCGATGTAAAAGAAGGCCGAGTTGTAAAAGGGATTAGCTTTGTAAACTTGCGCGATGCTGGTGATCCGGTTGAGCTGGCGAAGCGGTACAGTGACGAAGGTGCGGACGAGCTTGTGTTCCTTGACATTTCGGCTTCTCATGAAGGGCGAGAGACAATGGTTGAAGTAGTTGAGAATACGGCGGCGAACGTAACGATTCCGTTCACAGTGGGTGGCGGCATTAATGCGGTGGAAGATATGCGCCGCATCTTGCGGGCTGGAGCGGATAAAGTGTCCGTGAATACAGCAGCCGTTAAACGCCCGGAGCTTGTGCGGGAAGGAGCAGAAGTTTTCGGTAGCCAGTGTATTGTGGTCGCGATTGATGCGAAGGCGAACGCAGACGGAACAGGCTGGGAAGTGTATACACACGGTGGGCGTACAGCGACAGGCATCGATGCGGTCGAGTGGGCGAAGCAGGTGGAGGCACTTGGCGCGGGTGAGATTTTGCTGACCAGCATGGATTCGGACGGACAAAAGGATGGATTTGCGCTAGCACTGACACGGGCGGTATCGGAAGCCGTTCGTATTCCGGTCATTGCATCTGGCGGTGCAGGCTCGAAGGAGCACTTTTATGATGCATTTGTAGACGGAAAAGCGGATGCGGCACTGGCGGCCTCGATTTTTCATTATAAGGAAACATCCATTCAAGAAGTAAAGCAGTACTTACATGAGCGTAAGATCGAGATGCGTATAACAGAGGAGACGTAGAACAGTTCTTAAAAATGTAGACAACCATCCACAAACATAGAAAAGCCCACCCCGTCATTTCGAAGTGGTGCGATTTTGAAGCAAAGTCATGATGTAGTTGGATAAAGACCTGTGTTCCTTTTTCGCTTCTTCCTGCAAGTGCTCTTTCAATTCTTTTGGAGGTGAAAGTAGATGTTACGTGGATGTAAGACGGAAATCTACCCTACACCATAGCAAGCGGACAAGATCAACCGAACCATTGGAACATGTCGCTTTATCT
The DNA here is from genome assembly GCF_002355375.1 of Aneurinibacillus soli. Lineage (GTDB taxonomy): Bacteria > Bacillota > Bacilli > Aneurinibacillales > Aneurinibacillaceae > Aneurinibacillus > Aneurinibacillus soli. Next base: position 728,737 of record NZ_AP017312.1, read on the forward strand.
ACAATCTGTATCTTTTCAAGAATAAAGAGCAGTACGAGAAAGATAAGACGTTTATTACAGCCAACGACTTTTCCAAACTTGTAAATCATGATATTTCTAAGCAAGATGAGTACAAATGGATTAAGGAAGTATCATCCAAAGCGATTAAACAGGCGATGATGAACGGGGAGAAAGCGTTCAAAAAGTTCTTTAAGGGGGTATCCAAGTATCCACGCTTCAAGAAGAAAAAGAATCAGGATGTAAAAGCTTATTTCCCTAAGAACAACTAAACAGACTGGATGGTAGAACGGCATCGCATAAAGATGCCTACGCTTGGATGGGTACGCCTGAAAGAAAAGGGCTATATCCCGGTAAACGCAACGGTACGAAGTGGCACAGTATCACAAAAAGCAGGTCGATACTTTGTTAGTGTATTGATTGACGTACAGGAGAGTTACGAGCAAGCAGAACGAGGAGACGGCATTGGAATTGACGTAGGAATAAAAGATTTTGTGAGTGCAAGTGACGGGCAAGTATTCGGTAATATCAACAAAACTTCCGCAATTAAGCGCACAGAAAAGCGATTGAAACGAGCGCAACGTGCGTTATCAAGAAAATATGAGCAACGAAAGAGAGGTGAAAAGTCTGCCACTTATCGCGGAAGTAACATACGCAAAGCTGTGTTGAGAGTGCAAACGTTGCACATGCGACTCGCTAACATGCGTTCGGCGTACCGTTCCTATGTTGTGAGTCTGCTGGTGAAAACCAAGCCAGCCTTTATCACATTGGAGAAATTAAACGTAAAAGGAATGGTCAAGAATCGGCATGTGGCAAGAGCCGTTTCTAATCAGGGATTCTACGATTTCAAGTTGAAACTTCTATCCGCATGTAAGAAGTACGGGATTGAAGTGCGAGAAGTTGGTATGTTTTATCCATCGTCTAAGCTATGTAGTTGCTGTGGGCATAAAAAGGTACAACTTTCCTTGAAAGAACGAACCTTTACCTGCGAGAACTGCGGAATCAGTTTAGATCGTGACTTCAACGCATCCTTGAATCTGAAACAAGCAACGGAATATACCGTATTAACCTAACGAAGCGGTGTAGATGTACCGGTGGCTAGTCGGGAATTTACGCCTGTGGACTGTCAAACAAACCGTAGTAGCGGGCAAGTGGCGAGACGAGGCAGGATGAAGCAGGAAAACTCTTAACATGGATATTTGTCTATGTTTTAAGTGGCAGACGGTATAAATGAATGTGCAAGATTTGAAATTTGACAGCAACGGTTTAATTCCAGCGATTGTGCAGGATGCGCAGAGTAAGGAAGTGCTGACGCTTGCCTACATGAATGAAGAGTCGCTCAAAAAAACGATCGAGACACGCGAAACATGGTTCTGGAGCCGTTCACGCCAGGAGCTGTGGAACAAAGGGGCCACATCGGGCAATACACAGCGTGTAGTCGATATTACGTATGACTGCGATGGAGATTCCCTCGTTGTAAAAGTAATTCCGGCAGGTCCAGCCTGCCACAAAAATGTATACTCTTGCTTCGCGGATTCACTGCTGACAGGGGAAGCGGCATCTGGAAATCCGGAACCGACAGCAGTCGAGGCAGATGGTCGATTTGATATCATTAATAAGCTGGAGTCTCTTATTGCGAAGCGAGAAGCGGAGATGCCGGAAGGATCGTATACAACGTATTTGTTCCGTGAAGGCGTTGATAAAATCCTGAAAAAAGTTGGGGAAGAAGCGAGCGAAGTGATTATCGCGGCGAAAAACCGCAGTCATGATGAGCTGCGCTATGAAGCGTCTGATTTGATTTTCCACCTGCTTGTACTGTTACGCGAGCAGAAGCTACCGTTCGATGCCGTGCTTCAAGAGCTGGAGAAACGCCACGTGAAATAAGGAATTCTATACAGAAAGCGGATGCGCCTGGTAGCCCATCCGCTTTTTTCGTTATGCCATAAAGGTAATTATGTCGCCATCTTTTGGAATGAGAAGGCGAGATGACAAATCATGAGTGCCTGCAAATGTGCGAAGTTCGCTACGGGATAGACGGCAGTGATTCCACGCTTCCATATGGACAGCAATTATGCGGGCGTGAGGAGCATCGTTGCTTACGTGCAGAATGTCGGTTGAAGTCATCGTAATCGGTAGACCTTCTGCGAATTGTGCGCCTCCTGCAAAACAGACAACTACATCTGGAGTATAGGTGTGAAGTGCCTGTTTGACTTCCGGGCACCAAACAGTGTCGCCGCTTATATAAAGAGTAGGTTCTGTTTGAGCTTCCAAAACAAAGCCGGACACAGGTCCCATTCGTTGTGCCATTTCCCCCGATCCGTGCTGCCCGCCGGTTCTGTGAAGCGTGATGCCTTCCCATGTGAGAGAGGAGGATACAGGGGAGACGTGGCGAAACCCATACGCCCGAATGGCTTCTGTATCCTCAGGTTGGCAGAAGACAGGAAGATGTTTAGGTAGGAGTCGAGCAGCCTCTGGATCAAAATGATCCCGGTGTAGATGCGTAAGGAGTACTGCATCGACTTCTAGCAATGTGGACAGAGGGACTGTAAGATTGACCAGTGGATTTTTTTGAGTATTCGGGACACCGGGTACGGGGTCCATGCTTCCAACGGGGCTACATATCGGATCGATTAGTAAGCACTGATTATGGAACTGGATCAGTAATGTGGCATGGCGAACAAGCTGGATATTCATATTTTTATTCCTCCTTTTTGAAGTATCGGTATACAATCATTGTACAAAGAAGATGGATTGGATTGCGTAAGAGTATGCGGGATTACAGTTTCATGGTGAAAGAAGGGAAGAGGAAATGCTTGATGCAGCGGATAAGGCAATTCTTGATTTATTACAGAAAAATGCCCGTATGCAGTGGAGGGAAATTGGAGAGCAGGTGCATTTGACAGGCCAGGCAGTCGCGAATCGAATTCGCCGTATGGAAGAAGCGGGGGTTATTACGGGGTATGCCGTGCAGATAGATGAGAAGAAGCTGGGAAAGTCTATTACCGCTTTTGTAACGGTCTTCATGAAGAGTAACAATCATGAGGGCTTTCGTAAGTTCATTCAAAGCCATTCAAAGGTTTATTTCGTTCATCGAGTAAGCGGAGATGGTTGTTATCTTATACACGTATGTTTGGCGGATATGGAAGAACTTCAGGCGGTTTTGGATGAACTTCTACAGTATGCCAACTATCGCGTGCAAATAAGTGTAAGCAAAATGAAATAAAAAGGTTGCATTCTATTTTTAAATCTGATATTCTATAAAAGTTGCTGACAACGAGTCACAGCAGTCTAGCAAACAAGTAAAAAAACTTCTGAAAAGATGTTGACAAAAGCTTGTTAACTTGATAAGATATAAAAGTCGCCGCTGAGATACAGCAGAGCGGTGAAGCGGTAAAGAAGTTCCTTGAAAACTGAACAGTGAAACTCGAGTGTGCGAGTTCAATCAATTTCGATTTAATTATTTAGCTAGCTTTCGAGCTCAGCGAATCATCTTTTCAACTTTATTGGAGAGTTTGATCCTGGCTCAGGACGAACGCTGGCGGCGTGCCTAATACATGCAAGTCGAGCGGATCAACGGAGAGCTTGCTCTCCTGAGATTAGCGGCGGACGGGTGAGTAACACGTAGGCAACCTGCCTGTACGATTGGGATAACTTCGGGAAACCGAAGCTAATACCGAATACGACATTAGCCCGCATGGGCTGGTGTGGAAAGACCTTGTGTCACGTACAGATGGGCCTGCGGCGCATTAGCTAGTTGGTGGGGTAGA